>NZ_JAJCGR010000059.1:0-11692 GCF_020553125.1 Blautia sp. MSK20_18 | reverse complement strand
CGCTTTCATCTCGGATATAGAATAACCGAGGATTCCCGCTTTAAATCCTAAAAAGAAAAAAGAGAGAAAACGCTTTTGCGCTTTCTCTCAGAGAATTAACAGTCTGTTTTGACTTCTTTCAGTTTTTCATCAATTACTTCTTTCGCATATTCGTCATCTTCGGCTTCCATGTCAAGATAAACAACCTCTCCGGTTTCAGAAATCTTTGCGATTACCTCGCCTTCTTCGTTGTCATCTCCTGTCTTCCAGGCATCCACGAGCCAGTACTTTTCTTCCTCATCAAAGAAATCGCACCGGATTTCAGTCCACCTGCTCTTCCTCCCGGTCCTCTCGTTCAGAAGTTTTCTGATTTCCTTAACCATCCCATGAACTTCAGCAGCCTCTCCTTTCTCGTATTTTTCGTATTCTTTTTCGCTCTGCTCATTCATGTTTGCAAAGTTTAGCCAGCCGATAGTATCAGCATAATAGCAGCCAAGGGTGTTTTCGCAAATGTCGTCTGCCCGCAGGTTTTCAAAATGTACCATGCCGCCAGACAGGTTTTCATCCAGAATATAGACATCGTAGTCTGAAATTACAAAAAGAAATGTTCCTTCGCCTTCTCTGTCATACATTACGGCAGCGGCGCCGGTCTGGAGATAAGTCAGGCACATCTTTAAGGTATCATACATCACATCTGTAAGATAACTTAACGCTGCATTGAACTCCTTCTCTTCGTCTGCAAGATGGAAACTGCACCATCCGTGTTTTGGAGTTGATAAGATATCTTTTTTACTCATTTTTATCTTCTCCTTTCTGACGTTTTGTAGCCTGCCATTGTTTAAACTCTTCGTAGTCATCTATAATATACTGGTATACTCTTTTGACAAATGGCATAATATAGTCTTTAACAACAAAAAACGGAATCATCAGCAACAAGAAGCTTCCGATTGTGTGACCGATTACATAAATTGTTTCAAAAGTACTCATATCTTGCTCCTTTCTTTACCAGATATCTGGTCTTCGTTCCCATATGCTTCCAGCTGTGGCTGTATACATTGTTAGAATTGCAGCAAAAGCATTTTCCAAGTCTTTTTCGCTTTTCTCTTTTTGTTTCTTTTCGTATTCTTCCAGTTTCCGAATCTGTGCCGGGGTTAATGACCGACGCCATTCGTTGTAGTTGTATTCCGAGAACCAGGAAACCGCATCCCATCCAAGGATGCAGTACCATTTTCGGCGATTACATTCAGCTTTCCAGGCCATACTTGCCCCTCCTTACACATCTTTTCCTTCCGCAAACGGCTTAATCATCACTTCTTCCACAAGCTCGCCGAATGCATTTTGCACAGGAATGCTTTCCGGAAATTCTTTCCATGCGGTATCAGCCAGTTTCTTCAGCCTTTCAAGAGTCGCAATCACCTTAACTTCGTCGAAGGCATCGTCACACATTGCGTGCAATTTAACACTTCTACCTGTCAGTGAAAAGGCATCTTTTCCGTGCCAGTCAGGACGCCGAATCCAGATTGTGTACCCGATTTTTCCATTTCCCCAGCTGTCAGAGCTGATTCTTTCATCGATATCCCACCATCCGGAATCGATAAACTCCTTTTTCAAGTTTAATATTGTCTGCATTTTTTGCTCCTTTCTTCGTGTGTATTTTTTAGTTTTACATATTTAATATGTGTGATTCTTGTGCAAAATAAAAACCCGAAGCGTTTACCTCGGGTTAAAATTTGCAGTATGAAAAAAATTACAACGCGACCTCAACCAAATTATTGTCGTCACTGGTCTTGTCTGTTTTATTCAAACATTTAACATCTACTCCACGATTTTTTATAGCAATATCATAAAGTTTGTCAATAAATCCCATGGCTTGAGTATGCAGCTCGTTTTGCAGAAGTTCACACTTCTCTCTCTCGGAATTATATTTTGCTTCCAATTCATTGGCCTTCTTTTTTAATTCCTCGACTTGACTCTTTAAGTCTTCTACTTCACTTACTTTTTGTGAGTAATTAGCCTTGTTCCCTCTGCCACGCGTATCAAGATACTCTACTGCGCGACTATCAAGGTATGTAGTTCTGCCCAGTTTATGTACATATTTTTCAAACACAGGGTTATTTTTTAACTCTTTATTTACTGTCCTTCTTACGCATTCGTAAGTTACCCCGCACCTCTTTGCGTAGTCTCTCATTGTCATTTTGTCCATATCTGTCATTTTTTTTGTTCCTTTCTTTTTGTTTTTACATATCCAATATGCAGGATTTTTCGCCGCAAAAAAAACACCACGCAAAAAACGTGGTGCAAATATCAGGCATATTCTCTTTTCAGCATCTCCAGCGTCTCGCATGCCGGGGTTCCCGGAACAACAATATCTCCATTATTGTTAACAAAATCTGGGCTGATGTCACTCAGCATTACAAAAATTGCATTTGTTCTTTCAGTTGGGATGCACTCCTTCAGAAATAACCACATTCTTTCCCAATAATTCTTCTGTGTTTAATTTACTCATATTTTTTTCTCCTTTCGGTCTCTGTTGTATTTTATACATACAACAAAATTAGCCATCCTTCTTTACAGATATCGCGTCCGCATCCTACGAAAGAAATTGAAACTCTTACGGAAACAGCATTTTCTGGATTCTTTAATGACACGGCCAAAATACTTCCTGTCTCGAGTTCATCCAGGAAATCATGCTGTTCTTCCGTCAGGTCATTGTAATCATCAAGAATGCAGCATTCGGTAAAATACGGTCTGTAGCACTCTTTCTGGATTGCGAAGTATTTTTCGTACTGTTTTGTCAAAGGCATTGATAACAGTTCTTCTTCGCTTTTTTCGAAAATCATGTCTGTTATCATTGCACAGTACGGCACGCCGTTAATAGTAATATTGCCGTCTTCATTTTTGTTGTCAACATCAAAATCGCCCATCATTACAAGAACGGCATCTTTTCCGTCATATGGAACGCAATCATCCAAAAAGCTCCACAGCTGGTCGTCTGGAGACATTGTAAGCATTTCTGCAACTTCCGGGTCATTGAGTGGATTGAGGTTTTTGTTGTTTTTCATAGTATTTTTCCCTTCTTTATTTGAAATTTTTATTTACAAAAGTAATATGTAGAAAAAATGCCATGTAGAAAAATTGCTGTTCAGTTATATCTCGCCTCATACTTTTCCTTATCCAGTGTCAGTCTCCGCAGCCCCTCTGCGAAGTCCTCCATCAAACAATCACATACTACAACCGGCGTCATCTCATCCACCGCATTATCCAGCAAATATCCATTGGAATCAATTAACACATATGAGGCCTTCATATCCGGCTCTACGACAATCTCCCGTCTTGTTGTTTCCATTCCTGCCTCTGCTGTCACTCCATCTTCTTTTCCTTTTCTGCCTCTATTTCTCTCTACAAACTCCTCGAATTCTTCATTCGAAACCTGAATATCCAGGTTTGAGAAGCTGTTATACTGAAACGGCTTCATCCTCAGTATTTTCCACCGGTCAGCGGCGATTTCGTCAATAAAATCAGACATCACTTCGTCTTTGTTCAACGCTGAAACGACAGTGTTAATCTTAATCCGGCATCCCGGCGCATACTTCCGAATTAGCTCGCAGAGCTCCACAATCTTACCGGCAGCTATCGGCTTCCCATTTTTGTTACATCTTCCAATCTTTCTGTTTGTTTCATCGTTAATACTGTCTACAGAAAATCCGATTGTCTCATACATCCAGGCGTAATTCTTAATCCATTCTTCATTCATCAGAGAGCCATTCGTGATGAGCGAAACTTTCACGCCTTTGTCTCGTATATATTTCGTCAGTTCCACCAGCCCCGGATACAGCATCGGCTCGCCACCGGCGATGTTAAATTCAGTCACATTTGCCCCGGCAATGCAATTGTCTATGATTTTCTTCCAGCCTTCCACCGGTAGCAGTTTTTTCGTTCCAAATTTAGAAAAACACTGCCGGCAACGGAAGTTGCAGGCCTCCAAAACATGAATGTTGATTTTGTATTTTGTTTCCATTATTTTTACCTCTTTTCTTTGTATATGTTTATCGCTTCGGATTTTTGCCGCGGCGAAATCAGGCAGGCAGACACTTGCACATATTCTGCGGCGGGCGGGTAATCGTTTTGCCATCTTCATATGTAAAACAGGAAACATCAAGCGGAGTATCGTATTTCTGAACATTTTCAAGCTTCAGCACGTAGTTGTAATAATGCTTCGGGTCTCCAGTCCATCCGATAAGCTTACGGTAAGCCGTAAAATCGCTGTCATTATACCACCACCCGACAGATGGCTTTTCTTTCTGCCTGCACCAGGTGATATACATCTGCTGCATTTTTTCAACTGAAAGGCCGTCAAGCTGCGGTAAACCTGAGGGCAGATATTCGGCATACAGTGTCACAAACACTTCTTTTACATCTGCCTGACCCACAACCTTTCCGGCTCCCCCGTTCTTCTTTGTCTCGTAGAAATATAAAGTATGGCTTCCGCCTTCCAGCAGCTCGTTTACAACCTTTCTGCGAAACTCTTCTGTTTTCATTCCGGAAAAGATTGCCTTTGTATATTCCGGATATATACTGAGAAGTATTTTTGCCATTATTTTTCATCCTTTCTTTTTTTTGTTGTTTATATAGGCCGGCAACCTTCCGTCAAGGCGCCTTCGGCGCCGGTCTCAATCTTATGGCTTCCAACATTTCGCTTTCTTTTTCTATTTATTTCTTTTTGTTCTTTATTTTTTTTCTTTTTGCTCCCCATATTCCATCTCGCCCCTTCTTCATCCAATATACCGAATTTTTATTTTTTCCGTATTTTTTTGCGGATTTCTGCACGAAAAACAGCACCCATTACTGGATGCTGTAAGTTTTCTTTTTTTGCGTTTTTTGTACAAAAGATTTTATGCATATTAATATTGAAATAATTAATGCACAACAAAGAAAGGAATGATGAAAATGAAAAAAAATTACAGTTCAATAGGTGAATGGGTAAAAAGAAACAGCGTATCATTTTTAGTAAGCGACGGTGTTTGCATGGATATCAAAGTAGAGCCAAATACGGAAGAGGTAGATTTTGGAGATTTATATGGCATACGTTTAAATTTTGATTGCAATAAAAAATCATTTCCAAGTGTTAAACGTTTAAGGTTTGGTGAAAGCAATGAACTATATATTAAATTTTCAAACACATTGTTTCCAAACGTAAGGGAAATCGTATCTACGAATCGGAAGTATCCTTCCGGAACAATGCTGATAAGAAAATTGAATGACGCAGAAAATCTTTTGCTTAATACCTTCTGCTTGGAAGAAGATGAACCACTGGATTTAAGAGGTATAACAGATATCGATGAAGATGCCTTAATTGGTTGCAAATCAAATCAGGTTATCCATACAGAAGACATAGTAAATGTTTCAGTTAAGGCATTTGAAAAATCTGGCCTGGCATGCATGAAAAAGCCTTTTGTTGACGGAGTAAAAATGGCCGGAACCATCGCATGCGATTTTAATAAAAACGCAGAAAAATATATAATCCCAAATTTCGCAACAGCAATGGCTACGTTTCTTGATTATAATATGGATGCAACTATGATTATAAAATGCAACAAGGCTTTCTTCAGGCGAGACATATTTTATTCTGTACCAAACAACTTAGTATTTATGGGCACAGACCATATGTCTGAAGCAAATGTAAAATACTTGAAGCGATATAATGCCAAAATTAGTTCAACTAATCCAGAATATACAACTATAAATGATATTGTATATACGAAGGATATGCGTAAAGTAGTCTCCTGCTTTTGCCACAAAATTGATGATGTAACTATAGAAGATGGAGTAGAAGAGATTGGAAATGGTGCATTTATTGATTGTCAAATTACCTCTGTAAAAATTCCTGAATCAGTCAAGAAAATAGGGGATGACGCATTCAGAAACTGCACAAAACTTACCATTATAGAAACTCCTGGCGCGTTAAGCGAACTTAATGATTATGTGTTCTATAATTGCGGAGCATTAGAAACAGTCAAAATAAATGAAGGGACAAAAACAATACGCGAAAAGGCGTTTATAGGAGCCCGCATAAAGAAACTGTTTATCCCATCTTCTTTCGAAGGATTTGACAAATATGGCTATATTAATGCACAGATAATTGTTTTTGCTTCAGACAATATTCCAGATAATATCGTTGAACGAACAGCTGCAACAAAAATAATCACACCATCTCACACGATTTATCTTCCAAACAGAGAGTCAATTACCAAGGAAATCAAAGACGAGATAAATTCTTTGCTGAATTCTCAGAAGACAGGATTTGCAGAGCCGCTTTATAAAACATTTGGAAAGAATCCAAAGCTCAAACGTACTCTTGCATTTCAGGAATATGAAGTCTTACCCAATGAAGAAACAAAGAAGTATTTAAAAAGAGCAGGAAAGGCCTTAGCGAAAGAATTTATTGATAAAAACGAAGCCAAAAACCTTACAAAATTAATACAGTATGATGTCTTATCTTCTAGTACATTAGAACAGATTCTGAAGGCAATAGACGAAATTGGTTATGTAGATTTGCTTGATGTCAAAAAACTCATTTTGGATAAGATTGGTAAAAGTTAAATTTGACGCTGTAAACTATGGTCGCCTGAAATTTTCAGGCGGCATTTTTTTGTGTGCATTGCAGCAAAAAAAACAGCATCCATCACTGGATGCTGTAAGTTTTCTTGTGCAGTTTTTTCTTGGCATATGACAATTGCACTTTTTGCATTGCTCCACTCGTATTCAGGAAGAGCCTTGCAAGTAGCTGTGCATATTCCTTTTTTAATATGCCGTAAAATGAAATGGAGTACTCATCGAAAACAGTCATTACTGGTTTCCCGGCTTTAGAACTCTTTCGGATGTAATGCTCTCCTGTCCACGGGACGGATAAGGGCTTGGAATTTTCTTTCAGCAGCTTCGTTCTTAAATTCAGAGCCGCAGCATCTGATGCATATGTCGTTTTTTTGCTGTACCCCAAATCGCAGCCATCCACTGTCTCCTCATCTTCAGCCGCAACTTTTTTTCTTGATATTTTTAATTCCTTAGCATGGATTTGAGCGTATTCCTCATAACAGGAATAATCAGACTCAGAAAAATTTGTTGTGACCTTGTATCCATTTTTCTGCATTTCTTTCTTGACTTCATCAGGGATACAATTTAGAAACTCCTGGACAAACTCGGTAAGAGTGAGTTCTTCTCTGTGAGAAACTTCTCTAAGCGGTTTGAATGCCTCATCTCTTTCAGCCTCTAACTTGGCGACATCTTCTTTTTGTGTTGTAGGACGCAAAGAAAGAAATTTCTTCTGTGCAACATATGCTGCTTTCAGTGCATTTCTGATATCTTCCGGAACCTCAGATTCATCAATATAAACCACATTCTTATCTCCGGCTTGTCTGCCTTCCACACCGAATTCTCCCGTTGTCACATATTCGTTGATAACTTTCATTGCCGGCTTTAAATCTTTAAATTCCGGAGGGTTTTCACGTTTAATTTCAATCCCGTATTCGTCCACTTCGTAATCATCTTTTAAAATTACAAACTGCATATTTAATTCCCCTTTCTTCGTATACAAAATTTATATTTACAACTGCAATATGCCGGATTCTTCCACACACGAAAAAACCGGCTTCATTTTTTATCGCAACAAAAAAAACAGCACCCATTACTGGATGCTGTAAGTTTTCTTGTGCAGTTTTTTCTTGATATTGCATACCTGCCATCGTTTCATACTTCCATCAGTGTTCAGAAACAACTTTGCCAGCATTTCTGCATATGCTTTTGTCATTATGCCGTAGAATGGAATGATATATTCATCATATACAACCATTACATGCTTCCCTGCTTTGATTTCTTTTTTGATATAGTTCTCTCCTTTCCACGGAACAGGTAAAGGTTTTGAATTTTCTTCCAACAATTTGATTCTCAGCTTCATTGCCTTAATGTCTGTCGTATAAGTGATTTTTCCATTGAATTCCAAATCACAAGTTTTGACCGCATCCTCATCATCTGCAGCTATTTTCTTTCGAGAGATTTTTAATTCTTTGGACGAAATCTTCGCAAACTCTTCATAACAGGAAAAATCCACATCAGAAAAATTCGTCATCACCTTATATTCGTTGTCAATTATCTCTTTTTTGATTTCATCAGGAACATGTTTAAAAAATTCCTTCACAAAATCTAAGAGTGAAATTTCGTCCTTATGCGAAAACTCATCAAGTGCTTTCATCGCATTATCATAATCAGCCCTCAGTCTTGCTGCTCCTTCTTTTGTCGTTCTGGATACAGGAGAAAGATATTTTTCTCTTGCTTCATAAGCTGTTTTCAGCACAGTCTTCACATCATCTGGAACCTCATTCTCATCAACGTGAACCACATCAGGACTATCGGCAGGCCTGATTGTCAGGCTGCATTCTCCTGTCTGCAAATATTCGTTGCATTCAGTAGCAATCTTATGTTTGATTTCAACTCCATATTGGTCCAACTCATACTCGTCTTTCAAAATTACAAACTGCATATTTAATTCCCCTTTCTTTGTATACAAAATTTATATTTACAATTACAATATGCCGGATTTTTCAACACACAAAAAAAACCGGCCGCATCTCTGCAGCCGGCAAATCAGGCATTATCTTGCAAATTTCTTTGCAAGTTCTTTTGCGTATTCTTTTGTCATGTCGTCTTCAATAGCAATCTCATACACCCCGGAATACCAGGTTGAGAACTTGTCTCCTGTCCACATGTAACTATTAATAGGCATAGATACCGGGAGCAGTTTTTCGTTCTTTTTGATGTCTTTTTTATATGCTTCCATCTCTTCAGCCTCATCACACATCATCCAGTTGCCGTCATACTCTTCATAAGCATACGGAATGTTCTTGTTGTATTTATACACAATCACATTTCTGATGATATAGATATGGTTGTCATCGTATCCAAGATTATACGGAGTGCTTCCAGCAGAATATCCATACCGTTTCATTGCATCTTTCACCCTGTCAGGCAGTGCTTCATAGAAAGCTTCAACAAACTCATTTTTACTGATTACACCTTTTGCATCACGCAGTTCCTTCATTATCGCGCATTCATCTTTCTCAAGTTCATTCAGCTGCTGCCTGATTTCTTTAAGGAATTTAGTACGCTTGTCTTCTACCTTTTTTCTTGCTGTGTGGTTTTTTGCAAGGTGTTCTAATGCAGTCCGGAGAGCCGGAGGTACATTTCTGGTGTTTTTGCAGTTTTCCGGAGACGGTGACAAATGCTTTACGCCAAGCTCGTCAATATACAGATTGTCTTCCACCTGAACCGCATATACATTTTTTTCATACACATTTAATTTGATTATTTTTGCCATTATTTTTTCTTCCTTTCTTGTTTTTTTCTTGTTTTGTATTTGCATCTACAATATGCCGGATTTTTGCCGGTAAAAAAATCTGGTCGAAATATAATTGCAAAAAAGCAGCCGGAAAATTCCTTCCCGGCTGCACCACATAACTTAATCAAATATTTTTTTAACTTTTTTTACGAATTTTCTCGCGTTGTCTCTGCTTGAAAACGTAAAATCGTCAATGTCTGGAAGAAGTACCTTCACATTAAAGTCATTGACTGTTGCGATTCCAGCCTTCTTTGCCTTGTCGATGAGCGCTTGGATTTTTTTTGTATACCTGAGATATACATGCTGGCATTTTTCATCCTGCTTAAAATTATAATCGCACCATCCAAGATACAGATATTCCGTTCCTGATTTTTCGGCGTATACGCTGCCTGGTGTAATATCGGCATCTTTAAGATTCTTCGTTCTTGAAACAACGTCATTCACTGACATGTCAGCATTCAGAAGATACTTTTTGACAATGCCATTTCGCTCTCTGATTACAAGCTTTGCTCTAGTCTTGGAGCAGAGTTCCATCTGGTCATAATCAACCGGTTCATGCCCAAATTCTGACCGTTCTGCAAAAATGCATAATTGAATACCGCAAGCATCAATATATGAACTGCTGTTTGCATTAATGTAAACATTCGCATAGCCAATACCATTAGAAAATACAGGAATTGTTTTGTCTGCCTGAAATGTCCCGTCTTTTTTTAATGGAATCTGATTGAATATATCTGAAGCAACTGTACCATTCATAATACCATATGCTACATCAATCATTTGGTCTACTTTCTGTTTGTACTGAACTCCAGTCAGCTTTGATTCCGGCATAACATTATTTCCGTAATATTCAGATGCCTTTTTTGCTGTATCTTTCCAACACTGGATGTTGAATTCATCCAGATAAACAGAAACCTTTCCATTTGTTATTTCCGGGTATTTCTTTCTACGCAAGAATGCAGATACCGCATAATCAGTACACCACCAACATGGGCCATTGTATTTACTGCCGTTTTCATATCCAAAAGAGGTTAAGAATTCGCCATCTTTAGGATTAAGAATTGCAACCTTTCCAGTTTTCTGATATGTATCAAATGTAAAATCCAGCAGCCATTCATCTCCAGTCATTCTTGTCAGCAAAAGATATTTTTCATTGTACTCATCAAAGAATTTTCTTAAAGATTCTTTAGTATCCTCCGCTGTGATTACCTTAACTCTTCCATTTTTTACGCAATCGTCTTTGATTTCAAAATACTCTTCTCTTGTCATAGTTTTCTTTTCCTTTCTTTTTTGGTGCTTTATTTTTACATTTTTAATTTGCTGGATTTTGTATCATGCAAAAAAAGAGACGACTAAGTCGTCTCTTTTGGGCTTACTGCTTGCCCTGCAAGTTTTTCAATGCAATATTCGGCAACGTGCACGTATACGAGCCGCTGCTTTCGTTTGGTCGTTTTTGTCATCGCATATATTTTATCAAGATAATAGTATTTTTCCTCTGGGTTAACGGTGACACCATCCACGTATTTTTTTATCGTTTCTTTTTCTATTTTGTATTTTTCTACAAGATGCTGAACGACTGCTTCTACTGCCTCGTTGTTAGATTTAACAAAACCTTCCAGCTTGATATATTTTTGCATTTTGTATCTCCCTTCTTTATTCTGGTTTACTACAATATGCAGGATTTTTGCCGGCAAAAAAAATGGTTAACAAAAAAAACAACAGTTGATTTTTCGTATGATTTGGCATGTGATTGACCGACGGGCAGCCAGAGGTTGATAACTCCCCGGCTTTGCCGGAGTCGTTACCAGATTCCGTTTCACTCCAATGACCGCGGCTTTTTCGCGAGGCCGGAAAGCGCCTCGCAGGACTAACACTATCCCTCTATCCCTTGTTACGGGGATTACCTTTAAAAAATATACTATGCAACAATTTTTGCTGTTGCTGACACCTCCCCGCCTTTTCTATCGGGTACACGGCCTTAAACATTTTACACATACAAGGTCTTTTGTATACAACGGCATATGTTTTTAAGTTTTATTCTGGCAAATGCCAGGTACAAGATTGTTCTTATCTTGTTACATATATAGTATGCCGAAAAAATATAGTTTTTGATGAAAAAAAGAAAAAAATATTTTTTAATTCTTTACGCTTACATCCGACGGACAACTAAATATGTAAATTTAAGCGATGCATATTTAGGTTGGCCGCGGTTTTACGCGTAATTATGATAATATAAGCCAACAAAGAAAGGTTCATACTTCGAACTTATCTGTGAACTTACCCACCGCTTGCTTACGCTGAAGCGGGGGCTTCCTGCCTAAACCG
>NZ_JAJCGR010000058.1:0-12113 GCF_020553125.1 Blautia sp. MSK20_18 | reverse complement strand
TATGCGCTTTCATCTCGGATATAGAATAACCGAGGATTCCCGCTTTAAATCCTAAAAGAAGTGACTGTAAACGACTTTAAATGGGAACGCAGCATCGGAATTGAAGAATTTATCACATGCAATGAAAGTGATTGGTCCTTGCCATCTGATGTACGGCTGCAATATACGCAATCTGAAATTAAAGAATACCAACCGATTATAGACCATTATAAAACAGTTACAGAAACAAAAACCAGACCGGTATTTGACCATAACGAGGCTCATACGTCTTACAAGGACCTTGGCAACGGTTATTTTGAGAAACATGCTTACTACACACCCGTTTGCCGTAACGAAACTTATACGGAAACGCACCAGGAACCTGTTTACCGACAAGAACCGGTATATGCTACAAAGTATTATTATGAAATAGATAGATGGCAAGCTGTAGACCACGCAGTGTCGTCTGGAAATGACCAAAAACCTTATTGGTCGAAGCCTAAACTTGGTAGCAAGCAAAAGACTGGAATAAAAACAGAGAGATATTCTGTCATTATTACATATAAAAACAAAAAAAATAAAGATGTAACAAAAGAGTATACAATGAAATATTCTGATTGGAAAACATTAAAAAAAGGCAAAAACGTTAAACTCAAACTCAATAAACTCGGATATGCAGAAATTCCGAATAAAGATGAGGCCAGCTCTGGCTTTGTTTCAAATTCCAAGGTAGATGAATAAAAACACAAGCCCAGCAAGAAAATTGCTGGGCTTTTTAACAAAAGAAACAGCCAGATTTTACTAGCTGTTTAACATAGTGTCCATAGAGAGACTTGAACTCTCACGCCTTTCAGTACATGAGCCTAAATCATGCGCGTCTGCCAATTCCGCCATATGGACATAAATCGCAGTGACAAGATTTGAACTTGCACGCTTTTTCAGCAATTGATTTTGAGTCAACCTCGTCTTCCGAATTCCGACACACTGCGAAAATGCACCAGGAGAGACTTGAACTCTCACGAAGATAATTAAACTTCTTTGGATTTTAAGTCCAATGCGTCTGCCTATTCCGCCACTGGTGCAAATTTAATTTTTCTTTCCTGCTCCTCGCAGGCACCCTAATCGTTTCATTTGTTTTTACCTCTTTTTTCTTATATTTTTAACAGCCAATACAGGAATTGAACCTATGTTTTCAGAGTCAGAATCTGATGTGCTACCACTACACCAATCGGCTGAAATTCGGACGGAGCGACTTGAACGCTCGACAATGTGCATATCAGGCACATACTCTACCATCTGAGATACATCCGAGAGCCGACAGCTGGACTTGAACCTGCGACCTACTGATTACGAATCAGTTGCGCTACCAACTGCGCCATGCCGGCATTAAGATGACGGTGAGATTCGGACTCACGGTGGCAGAGTTGCAGTCTGCTGCCTTAAACCACTTGGCGACGTCATCATCGGGCGGGAGATTCCCGCACGTGTCTGGCGAAGGTGAACGTAAATTCACCGAGTCATCAATATTGCAAAACGGAGTGTAAAGGATTTGAACCTTTGTGCCGCGATACGCGACGCTGGATTAGCAATCCAGTGCAATTAACCTGCTCTGCCAACACTCCAAAGAGCAGATGCAAAAATTTTCGCAGGAGCTACCCGCTGACGGAATTGAACCGACTGCCAAAGCTATACTGACTAGAACACTGTTTTACATCTGCAACACCGCATCCAGGACTTGAACCCGGGACCTAAAGATTAGAAATCTCTTGTTCTATCCAACTGAACTAATGCGGTAAAAACATTCGCAGAGAGATTCGAACTCCCATGATACCGCGAGCTTTGCTCGCGTGTACCAGACGCGGGCGGGGGTTCATGCTCCCACGCACACGTCCAATTACCTTAGTAGCGACGGACAACTAAAGTTGGTCGCGGTTTTCCCGCCCGTCGATAAACCACGGTCCGTAGCCGTGTGCTCTATCCCTTGATAACTCGCTTACGCTCGTTACCAGACTACGGGCGAAGACTTCGCCCTTCGATAAGCTATGCGAATTTAAACGCCGTCTGAGGGATTCGAACCCCCATGTCCTTTCGGGCCACGGTTTTCAAGACCGCTGCAATACCATTCTGCACCAAGACGGCAAAAATAAAATTTATCAAAAAACATTAAAGAAACTGGGCTGGTCAGATTCGAACTGACGTGATACAGCAGTCAAAGTGCTGTGCCTTACCGCTTGGCGACAGCCCAATATATTTTTCCGGCAATGCCCTTTTTCGCCCTGTGAAATCACAGATTTGCAAGTTTAAACGCTATCCCATGCTCTCGCGTACATTGCCAAACAGACACGGAGTGAGTCGAACACCCATCTTCGGTTTTGGAGACCGACATGCTACCATTAACACCACGCGCCTACAAAGTGGACTTCCTGAGACTTGAACTCAGGACCTCCCGGTTATGAGCCGGATGCTCTAACCAACTGAGCTAGAAGTCCAAACACATCTAATTACTTATTCCTGAACTATTTTTTCCAATTCCGCAATCAATGTCTTTAACTGCCGCTGATTATACACAACTGGCTTTCTCTCTTCAGAAGAAACAAGTTCCAATTTCTCTTGATTTTTGTAATATTTTTCAATCAGAAACCAAGCGGGCATCCCTCGCAGCGTTGCGCCGACAATTAAAATCATTTTTTTAGTTTTTCTCTTTCTCTTTCTATTTCACATATTTTTTCAGTTCCTTAATAAGTTCACTTGCCTGCGATTTAGAGTATACTACAGGTCCGCCATCTTCTGATGACAGTATTTCAATTTTGTCTGAATCTTTATGCTGGCTGACCATAAGCCAGGCTTCTCTGCCATATTCGTCGCTGCCAATCACTTTTTTGCATTCTGCTTTTGCCATTTTCTTTTTTCCTTTCATTTTTTTTGTTAAGCACCATGCCGGAATTGAACCGGCATCACAAGTTTGGAAGACTTATGTCATAGCCATTAGACCAATGGTGCATTACTCCATCCGCGACGATTACGCGTCTGGTACATTTATTGGAGTCAGGAGGATTCGAACCTCCGACCTTCTGTTCTTGCGAAACAGATACTCTCCCAACTGAGCTACAACCCCTGTTGCAGGTGACCTTCGCAGAAACCTGCTGCCTCGCCGGTAACTATACTGGTCTCGTATATCCTTACGCTGAACCAATTTCTCCCCGCTCGGGCTACCGTAGAATCCCACAGGATTCATAGTGGATATTTTTGACGAAGGTTTTGTGCATTTTTTTTGCTTTTCAGCAAGAGCTGACAATCGGAATCGAACCGATAACCTCATCATTACAAGTGATGCGCACTGCCAATTGTGCTATGCCAGCGAAGTGACGGCTGCGGGACTTGAACCCTGATGCATTACTGCCGTGAAAGGGCAGTGTCATAACCTTTAGACCAAGCCGCCAAAATGTCAGATGCAGGACTTGAACCTGCGACTTCCGATTTGTAAGAACGGCACTCTCCCAGCTGAGTTAATCTGACAAAGAATTGCGGGAGACGGACTTGAACCGACGACACCGGGGGTATGAACCCCGTGAGCTATCCAACTGCTCTATCCCGCAGTACCGGATACGAGAATCGAACTCACGGCCTCCTGGTCCCAAACCAGGCGCTCTACCAAACTGAGCTAATCCGGTATATGCAGCAGACACGCTGCCGCAATATTGCAGGTGACGAACCTGCAAGAAAAGCGAATGTTGTCATCATACGCTGTGACCTTGTCGGTCAAGCGACCCCACCGGGGATTGAACCCGGAATCTCAGCCGTGACAGGGCTGCGGAATAACCAGTTATCCTATGAGGCCATTATATATACTGGCTTGCGCTTCAAGTATATATCCGCAAATATATACCCGCATTCTTTTTGCAACAAAGCGTAAGCCGAATGGGCAGGGTGAGATTCGAACTCACAATGTTTCTAGTGTGACGGTTTTACAGACCGCTTGCTTCAGCCATTTTGCATACCTACCCTAAATATGTTTCAATTTTGTATTGCAATAGTGATAATCAACTTCCATTATTACTTCATCTCCTTTTTTCTTTCACATATTTAATATGCTAGATTTTTTCTCAATCGGACGAAAAATCCAAAATATTTTTTAAAATATTTTTCCAATCCATTTTTAGCTAATCGTCTCCCAGACCAGCCTCATCAAATTTTTGTTGTACCCTCTCGAACAAGAATCTTCGGTTACTTTTGCATGTCTGACTTTTCTATTGTATTCCTTCCGTCTTGACCGCATATTCACTTTGCATTCTCTTCTATACCAAGACCGGTTATACACTTTTTCTCTGTTTTTTGTCATCATATGTTTCACCTCATTTTTGTCCTAATGTACACTGCCTGCACAGAGATTTGAACTCTGGACCTTGAAATTAAGAGTTTCCTGCTCTACCAAACTAAGCTATACAGGCGATTTCCAGGATTTATCCTGCAATGCGCCTGACGTGATTCGAACACGCGATATACGGGTTAAAAGCCCGCTGCCATACCGCTTGGCTACAGACGCAAATCAATATTCTGTTTTCGGCATTTCGCCTTCTGTTTTCGTTTTGTCTTTCTCATTATCTTTAACTCCTTTTTTTTATTTTTCTTTTTTATATGTCCCCGACATAAATGTCGGGAACATCAGCTGGCGCGGCGGGACTTGAACCCGCGACATCTTGGTTAACGGCCAAGCGCTCTACCTGCTGAGCTACACGTCAATATTTCTTTACTGGCAAACCTTTACCCTCCAATCACATACAGCCATAACTATATGCTAAATGGAGCATACGGGAATCGAACCCGCCGCCTCCTGCTTGCAAAACAGGCGTCGCCCCATTGCGACTAATACCCCATATTCGCCGGCAGCCTTCCTGCCGGCATATTTAACTTACCTGCTATACACCTTTTCAACCCCGTCTTCAAACTTAACGGTAATCTTATCCGGATATCCGGACTGGTCAGATGTATACGGAAGATGTCTCATTTTAACAATCTTCCCTTCTTTTTTGTGATTACTTTCGCATTTCTGACACTGTTTTTTGTCTCTGTATTCTGTTCCGCAAATATCGCATTTCCAAAGTGTAGTTTCTTTCATTTTATCTTCTCCTTTTCGCTTTTTTCAGGAAAAATATTCTAAAATATCTTCACACCGAATGACCTTTTCTTTTCTGTCAAATGCCTCATTCCAAGGTGCCTGATTCTGAGTCAGAATCGTTAAATCGGCTGCAGAAAAATCAGCAAATCTGTCAACGACTTCTTCAATTCTTTTTCTGTCTTCTCTTTCAAATCCTTTTTGTGTATCTTCCAGGCTCCGGAATCTGATTTGAATATCAGTGCTGCCGAACTGTTTATATTTTCTGTACACTTCCGGAATCACCGGCCCAAAATCCCATGCCTCAATATCTTCTGAAAAGCATGGCTTTTTGGTATGTATCAGAGAATATGCCTGAATCAGATAAAGGATTTTCTGAAGTTTCAGATTAGAAATGCCGTAATCTTTGACTTCGCTGTATGTAATTACATATTCTGCCACATCTTGAACGTCGTACATTTTTTCTGCTCCTTTTCTCTTCTCGTGTATTTTTTCTTTACACTTACAGTATGCCAGAGTTTTCAAAAATGCGAAATTTTTTGCGGATTATTTTTTGGTCTCTGCGTTCAGCCAAGAACCAGACAAAACCAAGTGGACGGTAGAGGAATCGAACCTCTGACGCGCAGGGCTTCAACCTGCCGCTCTTCCGTCTGAGCTAACCGTCCAAATTAGACGGTGTAAAATCGCGTTTTCATATTTTTCTCCTTTTTTTCTTTTTTCAGCATCCGGGTGCCTGTTCCGTCAGCATCAGTAAGAAAAATTCTTACCAGGCTGCGGCTTAAACATCACCCCGGGTGCCTGTTCCGGAATAAAAGAAAAACCGCCTGCCTGGATATATTTCCAGCAAACGGTCTAAGTATTGTAAAATCCATCATATATAACACAATCCCTGCGTATAATCAAAATTTCAACACTTCAACCGTCGCTTACTCCACGTGTATTTTTGTTCTCCACAATCATTAAAACTATAGACTGACCCTGTAAAATCGCATACTGACCAAGGCATGCCTGTTGTGGCATACTGCTTAGATTCATTATTTGATTTCGCATTATAAAGTCTCTGTTTTAACATAGCGGTTATTCTCTCCTTATTTTTTAGATTTTTTGTTATATTCAATATGCAGAATTTTTCAAAAAAATATAACATTTTTTAAAAAGCAAAGTGCCCATCGCTTATTTGACGAAAGCGCATGCTTGCGATATTCAACATATCGTCTGATAGCACGCGTACACAGCTTGGTTTTCGCTGTTACTTCATCAAATAAGAGACAGGCACTTCTCTTATCTATGTTATGTATTATAGCACAGTTATAACAATGTGTCAAGCATTTTTTTAAATTTATTTTTTTGACCTGACAAAAATGCCATAGCCAATTAGCGCGACAACGAACGCAAATGTAAGCTGTGCTGCAACATCAATAATTGACACGTGATACCATTTTTTTTCTTTCGTTTCTTTCTCTTCCTCAGTTGGCACAGCCGCGCTTTCCTTTACAGATGACACGTCATCAGCGGAATCAGCGGAGGAATCGTCGGAACTAGACTGGGTGTCTTCACTTTCATCAACTGAACCTGAAGTAATATCTTCAGCCGTAGTACCGTCTTTGAATTCTTCGCCTGCATTTTCGTCTGCGTTAGCAGGGGAATCCGCTTTTTTAGTCCTTTTTTCATTTTCTTTATCTGTAGAATTCACTTCTTTAACCGTTTCTGTGACAGTTTCCGCTGTGACCATATGAACCGGCATAAGCCCTGGTGCCAAGGCAAGCGCCAAGGCCCCAGTTGTTAAAACTTTTGTAATTTGAATCACACTTTTCTTTTTTTTCATATTTTTCCCCTTATACTCTGTTTTCCGGAATGTCATCTTTATCCTTATCTGTGGTTTTTACATCTTTCAGTTTAGACTTTTCCGCATTTCCAATTCTGGCATTCTTTCTCGCTTCAATCTTTGCAGATTCCCTTTCGCTTCCATAAGAAGCCCTGACGCCATCCATGGCATCCTGTCTCTTCTCATCTTCTGTTCTTAATCCAAAGTCCGGAGTGAACATCTCTTTCATCATTTCATTATTAGAATCATCAATTTCCTCATCCGCTGCTTCCATTGATTCTGCGGTAACCTGTGCAGCAACAAGCTCATTCATCTCTCTTTCGATGTCAGCTTCAACTTTTGCAAAGTCAACCTCAAACGGACTGAATCCGACATTCTCTGTAGCATAAATCATCTGAAGCAATGTAGAGCCTTTACCACTTTCAGAGTATCCTCTCACGCATACTAAAGGGTTCATAAGCGACAAAATATGAGACGCGTTTCTGTCTAACGATGTGATACTGGAAAGCATCAGCAAATTTTCGCCATTAATGTCAGAGTGGAATTGTTCTACAATCTTCATTACCTGATTAATTAATAATACGTCTGCATTCCTGAAATCCAGCTCCAGCATCGTAAATGGCCCCATGAATGATACATATGTAACGATAGCCTCAACTGCCACCAGATACTTATATGGGGCGCCAATAGTCTTATCTTCATTGATTGGATATAAGCCAAAATCTATTACCGATTTTGCCATGTCATCATCATCTGTTCCGACTAAAAAATCAAGTATATCATTAAGTTTAACTTCTTTTCCGTTTTTGTCTGTAATCATTTTTCCTCCTTTTTTTTAACGAGTTCAGTTATCGATAGTCGGGGATTTCCCGCTCCATATTAATATGCAAAAAAAACGCGTAAAAGCTACGCGTTTTTTCAAATTGATAACTCGCGCTTCGTGCTCGTAACCAGACTTCGAACGTGGATTTAAACCCGCGTGCGAAGTTAAAGCCGGAGCATTTGACCCGCGGACGACTTTTTGTCGGCCGTGAATTTCTCGTTCTTCGTTAATTAAACATCCTCATGCTGATTTCTCTGCTTTTAAACAGCATAAACAGAGCAGCAAGCATAATTCCTACTCCCGTAAACAGATTCGAAGGTGTAGTCAGTGAATTTACGAATTTTTCGATATCACTTTTTGGGTATGCTTCTTTCATATTTACAAGTGTTCCGGTTTGTTCCTCCTGGGACTTGACCTCTTCATCCTTTCTTCCGGTCTCTGTCACTTTATTAATTTTTGTCACTTTTCCATTTTCATCTGTCTCCATATCGACGTTAAGGCTTCTTATCTCAATCTCTCGTTTTCCCGTAGTCGTATGTTCCAGGTAAGTTGCTGGGTTTTCAACTTTTCCGCTCGTGCTATTTGAAATCCTTCCGTCAACGATAATTGAGTTATGGATAAAAGTTACGCTTGCACTAATCACCAGAATCACGACTATCTGAAACATGATTCCCATTGAACGCTTTATGTATCTGACAATATCTGTATTTGCTCCTTTCCCGAAAAATGAGACGCCTGCAACCAATGGTGCCGCTGAAATGCGAATGACCAATTCCATAATTCTCGATGTCGCAAAGAAATAAAGAATACTGTAAAAAACGACAGAGACGAAATATGGTACCACTATTGACATCAACATCCCAACCCTTGACGTCAAGCCAAACGCCGCCAAGCCATTTTGCAGCTTATCCTTATCCACACCTTTTATTTCGTTAGCAATGATGGAACCAGTAAGTTCTTTATTCATATCATTAAATACTGCCGATGTAAAATCTAACATCAATTGGAAGATAGTCGAAATGTTCATTAATATAACGTAAAGCATAAAAAACTTCAAAAAGTGTACAAAGAAATTATGCAGTGTAAAATCTCCGGCTGATGCCTTGTCTCCAAGGGAGACTAAGAATCCAACTGTTAATAGTCCAACGCCAAGGATAGACATCGCGGAACACATTGTTGAAAACCAGTCTTGTTGATATAAAACGTTGACATACGAATTATAATCGTTAAATATCTTCGCGATGTCACTTGGTTTATAAAGAAATCTGTATACTTGTACTAAAAATGTGGCCAACAAACTATTCACATTATCACCCCCTACATTATACACCGACTATCGTATTACATAACGACATTGACTGCTTTATCAGGCCTATCTTTATCATACAAAGCAATAAGAAATAAATAAGCTTAGGCCCTCCTATTAGCGTGTCCATAAAGGCTATGGTTTTATCTTTTTCAAATGTTTTATATTCATTTGCGATTTTTGCATATCCTTTTTTGCTGTATTTATAAGAGGCGTTCGCTTTATTACTTGTCCTTGCGAACACTTGTATTCCTAAGGTCTTTTCATAATTTTTGTACTCTTCTTCCATATCTTTTGTCACTCTATGTGGATTTGACAATTTTCTTTTGGCTGTAGAAATATCTGACTTTAGTGTCAAGCCATTCGCCGACTGCACATTGTCAAATGCGCTATATCCAAGCTTATCAACCGCTGCAGCTACATCCTTTTTAAGCTTTGATTTGTTCCTTTTTTGGGAATTAATCATATCCTTCTTCGCATCTTCTATGGTCTGACTGGTCTGCCCGGCATCACTATAAACATCTCCTGATGTCATATACCCTGCGATATTAGTTACAGCCAATACTATCAGCATGATAACGGAGCATTGAAGAGACATTGCAAATGTCTTCTTCAAAAACCTTGCAGCGTCAGACCTGCGAGAGCCTTCAAAGCAGTTTGCAATAGCGATTGGAGACGCTGCAGCGCATACGCATATCCTAAGCACACGGGTTACAACCACATATATAATTGCGACATCAGTAGCCAAACAGGCAACATATGGAATTAAACCGTTAAACATATACTGTATTTCTTTAATAAGCCCTATATCGTCAATACTTTCCTCAAATGCTGTTGTATAGCTTGATAGTGACGCAACAGTCGCTGTATTCTTTATCAGCAGCGAAGTCATAGAATCACCAAGCCAAAACAAAAACCTGACTATTTCAAACGAATACATAGCGAGCACAAAACCTACAAAATATTGAATGAGTGTTTTAAAAATAACCTTTGGAGAGGTCTCCATTCCTGCCATACGCGTTCCAAAAGAAATAACGAAATAGACAGCCAGCATCCCAAGCGCGATTACTCTCAGCTGCACATATACGGAATGCATTGGGCCTCCGTCTGCTAACGTATCTGAAATCGCATCGCTGTATGTTGTTAAAATCTTCTGTATTCCATCAAGTGAATACATGCTATTGTAAATAAGCAGATACATACTTGCTATAAAATGGTCCACTACTCAACACCCCCTTTATATATTTGTATTTGTAATGTAGCTGCAGAGTTTGGCCGATGAATGTATCATTAAAACCTTCGTTATGAGCAAAATAACAAATAAAACCATCTTTCCACCGTCTGCGCCTATACACCACTTGAAGAATCGCTCTGTAGACTCAATGGTCATTCTGTATTTTTTATTTTTTAAAATCTCTTTTGCCTTATCTTTTGCCTCATTTTTTACAGCGCCAATATCTCGACCTGTATTTTTTATTATTCCATCTGCACCAACCAATTTATATTTTTCGCTGTCTTTTAGCTTTTCTTTTTTATTTTCGGAGTCAATCTTCACGTCATCGCCTTTTACGACTGCTCCAACGGCTTTTAACGCGCTTTTGATATCATTAGCGCCCTCCCATACAACTTCAACGATACTGGCCTTATGGTCTGTATATTCAAAGTTGTTTATTGGATATAAGACAGCCTTGTTATTTTTAATCATTGCTGCTGCATAATTATCTTCTATACTGACGCTGCTTCCATCAACCTTTAAAGTTGAGTCTCCCTGGTCGACAAAATATCCCGTATTTATTGTAGTCAAAATCATTGGGTATACTTGGCAGATAATTGTTACCACTACCAGTTGCAGCATGATTGCAAGCATAGTTTTTATGTACCTAAAGCCGCTACTTTGGAAGTTAATCGTTCCTCCAATGTCATTTTCAAAAATATCTGCTACTCCAATTGGAGCAAAAACATAGTACACAAATAATTGGATAATCCTTGTTACCGCAAAATATGTGACATACAACCTTGTTGCAAGACTTGCCAAAACAAGCAACAATGCTGACAACGTATACCCTATAATAGCGCCAATGGAAAAATGGTCGTATACACATCGGCTTAACAGAACCTGCACCACTTCGTTTCCAAGGATTTTGCTTACCGCCGTTGAGCCGTTTTGCAAATTGATAAATTCACCATTTAGTGTTTCAACAAATGTCAGCATAAATATAAAAATCTGTTTGCTGTAAAAAATCACAAATACCGTACCTAATGCTGTGCAGAATGACTTTCCAACCTGTAATGTTGATAGCTGATTGGCCATAGCCTTTGCGGACAAGTCAGAAAAAAAATAATACAGCATCATAACAAGGCCTATCGCAATAATAATATTTGTAAAAGCGCTTGCCACCGGGTTATCATTAATCATATGCTTCAAGTATCCGTTAAACTTCTCTATGATGTCTGCATATGTTGTGTCCGCTCCGTAAACATTTGTGTAAATGTCAATGTACCAGTTGACGAGAAATGACGACGAGATATACATAAGAGGATATTTCATTCCTGCAGCTGCCGCTATTAATGGAAAAGCCCACATCTTTTATCACCTCCATATTTAGCAAAAGGGCATGTTCTACATGCCCTTTTGCCCCAAATTACGCTCGCGTTTCGCCTTCACCGACTTTTGTCGTCATAGCATTGTACAACTTAGTATCCTTCGGGAAGCTATCAATAAACGGTATAATATCGGTTCCATTGTAGATAAGGCCATGCCCGGAACCTGCGCTTGTGATATATTCCATCTCAGCATCTGTTAAATTATACATCTGCTGCATCTGAGCACGTCCATATGCATTCATAGACAACATCATTACGAACTCAGAGTTACCCACAATTGCTCGGCCTTCTTCGGTCTTCATCATATCTTCAACCTGCTGTGTGATTCCAGTCGGAATTCCATTCCATTTTCTTGCACGTCTCCAAATCTGCTGCGTATATTTTGCAGATACTTCCGTCTGTGCGAGCAATCTCGATAGGTCAGACGCTTTCACGCCTTTCGCCCCGAGCCACACCGTGCAAG
>NZ_JAJCGR010000057.1:0-13170 GCF_020553125.1 Blautia sp. MSK20_18 | reverse complement strand
CGGTATGCACGGTGGTGTGAGAGGACGGCGGTTAGTCACCGCCTCCTACTCGATCTAAATGGATTATTGTCGTCCGTTCAGGTCTGGATAATGCTCGATTCTCATGTTAAGATAATAGAAAAAAAGGTTAGATGAAACTAATACAAAGAAATACCACTATGTGAAAGGAGAAGAAATTTGAATGTAAATGAAATTGCAAGTCTTGGAAGTAATGTGAAGCCTGTGATTCAGAATGAGAATTGCGCTGTTCTTATGTTAAATGATGCGACAGGAGAGGGCGTTATGACGGTTTACCGAGTAATGCCAGGTGTGATGATTTGTTTTTCAGACATGTACATGGAACAGTGCGCATCTGAATTTTATCTGTATTCTTTTGTGGCTTACCTGTATGAACTGGAGAGTGGGGCTGATTGCAGTGACGGGTGCTGCTGTTTCTCTGATTCAGGATGAAATTGAAATCGAATGGAATTTTGACGATATTTTTTCAGAACAGAGATAACTTGAGCAGGACAAGAATGATTTATCAGAAGATAATAAAGGTGCTGGGACTACCTGATGGAAACGTCAGATAGTCTTCGGCAGAAAAAAATAAAATTTTTTTGTCCTATACTTGACACATCCACATATGCTGAGGCATACGTTTTGCACCAGATGTGCAGAAGCTGGCCTAGATATCAAAGTTTTACAAATGATTATGGGACATAGTGACATAAGCATTACAATGAACATATACAATCACGTAGATGTTGCAAGAGTACAGAATGAAATAAAAAAGCTTGAAAATATAATGTAATAATCAGAGCCATTCCCTTTATCGGGCGTGGCTCTTTTATGACAATTTTTGTGACAAATAAAAGAAAATAGACGCAATCAGACGAAATATTGTTTTTCATGGAAATGCTGAAAATCCTTGTAAACAAAGGGTTCTTGATATATGATGAAACAAGTCGAAGCCCGTTGTTGCTTTATGTGGTGGAAAGCGGTGGATCAAAAATCCTGGTATAAATAATATAAGAAGAAACGGTAAAGCAGAGAATGTTCCTGGCAGGCTTATGCTTGCCGTTTTTTTTATTTCTGTCGTTCCCATACCTGGCCGATCGGGAAGGACGGAGTGGATTCTGCAAGAAAGTCTTCCAGTGCATTTTCGAAGAATTCCACGGCACGTTTGCTGGTGGACTTTGGATATTTATGCTTGATCTTATAGCAGACACGGTTTGGCGGTGTGTTTTTCAGTTCACTGATAAAAAGAGGCCGGTAATGGGAAAGCTCCAGGATCACAGACTGTGGTGCGACCATCCAGTTTCCCGGTTTTTTCCAGAGACGGTCCAAAAGTGTGATGGTATCTGCCGCAATGTGAGGCCTGGAAGCGGAGGAAAGCCAGCGGTCATGCCAGATCTGATAATTGTCATCCCAACTTAAAAACAGCTCCAGGGATGGATCCAGCTCATCGGTATGTATTGCCGGAGCCGGAATCACTGGCTGATCCGATTGTATCAGATAAAGTTTTTCTTCGAAGATTTTCTCTGTTATAATATTCTTGTAATGCAATTTGTGGTAGACAAATCCGATATCAATGCTGTGTTCTCCAAGAAGACCGTAGAGCTCTGAAGAGTGATGGGACTCGATGTTCAGGTCCAGTTTGGTCTGCTCATTTAAGATCCTGTCATACAGTGGTGCGAAAACAGCTACGTTCAGGCTGTCTGTACAGCCGATGGTAAGCAGCAGGGAATCCTGATTGCGCTGCAGCTCCATAGTTTCCTTCCAGAGAGACATCCAGCGTTCCGCAAGGATGATAAAATCCGTTCCCTTGGCAGTCAGTTCCACCTGCTTGTGGCCTTTCTGACGGATCACAAGGGGAAAACCCAGTTCGTTCTCCAGAGATGTGAGCCGGTGGCTGACAGTAGGCTGGGAAAGAAAAAGAAGATCCGCTGTACGGGTGATGCTCTTGGTATTTACAATGGTGAGAAAGGTTTCGATTTCAGCAAGATTCATATGAACAGCTCCTTTTCTTTGGTGTTGTCTATAGGATGGTTTAAGCTTTGATAATATAAAAATTATTTATATTATACAGAGAAATTATTCGTTATTCAATAGTAAGCTTGTATGATATGATAAATACAATTAAAAAAGAAAATCAAAAGAAGAGAGGTTTTCATATGGCATTAGGATGTAGGATCAGACGAAATTTTGAAAGACCGTCAAAAGAATTAGTAGAAGCCTTCCGTGGAATTCCAGTTGCAAATATTGATGATAACTGTGGAAAGATCGCTGCCGTAGATTCCAGTATTTTCCCGCTGAACCCGAAGGCAAGACTTCTGGGAACTGCATTTACAGTAAATGCACCGGCAGGAGATAACCTTCTGTTCCATAAAGCACTGGATATGGCTCAGCCGGGAGATGTTATCGTTCTTGCAAACAAAGGAAGCAGGATAGAGTTATCCTTATCAACAACAGCCGTGGTCAGCTTGTTGTTGAGCAGGATCTGGCAGATGCTCTGAATAGTGGGAAGGTTTATGCTGCTGGTCTTGATGTTGTTTCTACTGAGCCGATCAAGGGGGATAATCCGCTTCTCAAGGCTAAAAACTGCATCATCACTCCGCATATCTCCTGGGCTGCTCAGGCTTCCAGACAGAGGATCATGGATATTACGGTTGATAATATCAAGGCTTTTCTGGATGGTAATACGGTTAACAGAGTTAACAAATAGATTTTTTTCGGTGTTTCGATTTCCTATGTATGATGTGTGAGGAAAGGACGGCTGTCTCGCTTTTTGGGGGGTGGCCGTCTTTTTCTTTGTGTGGTGGATTGAATGAACCGTACGCCGGGGATGTGGCAGCGGTACGGGCAGGGCTCCGTCGGCGGATACTGCTAAGGCTCCGGAAATCGGCTAAAAACATTGAGACAGGGGCAGAACTCGCCTCTGGCTCAGACAGCAGCCCCTGTCTCAATAACGCCGATCCCCGCAGCCTAAGCAGTATCACACCTCCTCCGCAGCAGCCCATACCGCTGCCACATCCCCGGCTGAAAATTCAACCGCAGAGAGCAGACAATAGAAGCGAATGTACATTCTGCCCAGTGCCCAAAAAACACAATATATAAAAATAAATCGGCACAACGTTCCACGTCCAACACCGAAGAATACAGGAACCAGATCGGCACAGTGTTCCGCATCCAACACCGAAGCATACAGAAAACGGCCTCAAAACAATCCATAACCAATAAAGCAGCCGGCCGTATCCCCCAAAAAATAAATCGGCACAGCATCCCGCATCCAACACCGAAGCATACAGGAACCAGATCGGCACAGCGTCCCACATCCAATACCCAAGCATACAGACACAAGTCAACACCCTCCCCTCATCCACAACCAAGAACTCCTTAAAAAAAGCCCGAGGGGTGTGCAGAGGGGCCGCGGCTTTGCGGCCCCTTTGCGGTTTTCTTTTTGCACAAAAAAATAGCTCCTACATCGCAAAGATGTAAGAGCTAAATTCGCTGGATGGAGAAGGATTCGAACCTTCGAAGGCGGTGCCAACAGATTTACAGTCTGCCCCCTTTGGCCACTCGGGAATCCATCCGTGAACAACAAATGTATTATATATAACATTTGATAAAATTGCAAGCTTTTTCTCAAAAAAAATAATAATTCCCACAGCATCAGCATTTTTGGTAAAATACTGGACTTACCAAAGGAAATCTGCTATTATGAGTACGGTTGGATATAAAGGACACGGTTTTTCCGTATCCTAATACAGGTTAGGAGGATTTTATCATGTTAGTAAACGCAACAGAAATGCTGAAAAAAGCAAAAGCAGGCCATTATGCAGTTGGTCAGTTCAACATCAACAACCTTGAGTGGACAAAAGCTATCCTTCAGACAGCTCAGGAGCTCAACTCTCCTGTAATCCTTGGTGTTTCCGAGGGTGCCGGTAAATACATGACAGGTTATAAGACTGTTGTAGGTATGGTTAACGGTATGATGGAAGAGCTGAACATCACTGTTCCGGTTGCTCTTCATCTTGACCACGGCAGCTATGATGGATGCCTGAAATGTGTTGAGGCTGGTTTCTCTTCCATTATGTTCGACGGATCTCATTATCCGATCGATGAGAACGTAGCTAAGACTAAAGAGCTGGTTAAGATCGTTGCTGAGCACAACATGTCTCTTGAGGCAGAGGTTGGTTCCATCGGTGGCGAGGAAGATGGTGTTGTTGGTATGGGCGAGTGCGCTGATCCTGAGGAGTGCAAGAGAGTTGCAGATCTCGGAATCAACTTCCTTGCAGCTGGTATCGGTAACATTCACGGAAAATATCCGGCTAACTGGCAGGGCTTAAGCTTTGAGACTCTGGATGCTATTCAGAAACTGACAGGAGATATGCCGCTTGTTCTTCACGGTGGTACAGGTATCCCGGCAGACATGATCAAGAAAGCGATCAGCCTTGGCGTTTCCAAGATCAATGTAAATACAGAGTGCCAGCTTGCATTTGCTGAAGCTACACGTAAATACATTGAAGAGGGGAAAGATCAGCAGGGTAAAGGATATGACCCACGTAAGCTTCTTGCACCTGGAGCAGAAGCGATCAAAGCTACTGTTAAAGAGAAAATGGAGCTTTTCGGATCTGTCAATAAAGCATGATGAATCGAAAATAATATATGGAAGAAGCCGGAATGGGAGCAAGCCTGTTCCGGCTTCTTTTTTCATGATAAAATATCAATATTTTTACTATATAAAAAAATCAACATGTTTCTTGATTTTTTTATATAGTGAAAATGACCTCTTCGATTTACAATAATATCAAGTTAATCGAGAAGCTGATTTGAAGCTTATCGGTCAGGAATATGCGAAATGGACGTTTTAAGCATATCCGCGAAACAAATTGAATATCATATAAGGTAAAGGAGAGGTACGATTATGAGAATGAAAAAAGCAACAGCATTTGGTCTTGCAGCTTTGATGGCAGCTACTATGATCCCGGCAGTTCCGGCTATGGCAAAGGGGGATGACAGTGAAGGCTCTGTTTATTATCTGAATTTTAAACCGGAGCAGGCAGATCAGTGGTCAGACCTGGCAAAGAAATACACCGATGAGACTGGTGTACCGGTTACCGTTGTTACAGCTGCTTCCGGAACTTATGAGTCTACTCTGAAATCAGAGATGGCTAAGGATGAGGTTCCGACACTGTTCCAGGTTAACGGACCAGTTGGACTTGCATCCTGGAAGGATTATTGCTATGACCTGAAAGACAGCGATGTTTATAAAAATGTGGAGAGTGACGATTTCGTACTGAAGGATGACAGCGGTGCAGTTGACGGTATCGCCTATGTAATTGAAACATATGGAATTATTTACAACAAAGCGCTTCTTAAGAAATACTGTGAGATGGATGGCGCTGTGATCAAGTCTGCAGATGAGATCAACAATTTTGAGACATTAAAGAAGGTTGCAGATGATATCCAGGCTAAGAAAGATGACCTTGGAGTTGACGGTGCATTTACTTCCGCAGGCTTTGATTCTTCCAGTGACTGGCGCTTCAAGACACACCTTGCAAACCTTCCAATCTATTATGAGTACAAAGAAGACGGAATCACATCCACAGATGCGATCAAAGGAACCTATCTTGACAACTTCAAGAACCTGTTTGATCTTTATATCACAGATTCTACCTGTGAGCCAAGCCTTCTTTCCAGCAAGACTATCGATGATGCAAATGCTGAATTTGGTCTTGGAGAGGCTGTGTTCTATCAGAATGGAACCTGGGCTTATGATAACATCAAAGATAACGAAGTAGCAGATGAGGATATGGGAATGCTTCCAATCTACATTGGTGTTGATGGTGAAGAGGACCAGGGACTTTGCACAGGCAGTGAAAACTACTGGTGCGTAAATAAAAAAGCAGATGAGAAGGATATCCAGGCAACTCTTGATTTCCTCAGTTGGGTTATCACAAGTGATGAAGGAAGAGAATCTATAAGCCAGGAAATGGGATTTACAACACCATTCAAGACCTTTGATGAGAATTATGAGTCTACAAATCCGCTTGTAAAAGCAGCCAACGAATATGTAAAAGCTGGTAAAACTCCGGTTTCATGGAACTTCACAACCATGCCTTCTGAAGAGTGGAAAAACCAGGTCGGCAGTGCAATGCTTGAGTATGCACAGGGTACCGGTGAGTGGGATGCTGTGAAAACTGCATTTGTTGACGGATGGGCAAAAGAGTACAAAGCAGCAAATGAAGGCTGATAAGGTATAATTGAAACGTGATCACGAAGAGGTGGGCGGTTTCCGCCTGCCTCTTTTAATGAAGAGAGGATGCGTAAAGTAGGGAAGGATGCATCCTCAGGAGAAAGGAAGAGAAAACATGCAAAATAAGATGATGAAAAAGTATTTTCCGGTTTTTGTCCTGCCTACCCTGCTGGCATTTACCATTGGATTTATCGTTCCCTTTATCATGGGTGTATATCTTTCCTTCTGTAAGTTTACCACAGTAACGGATGCAAAATTCGTGGGATTACAGAACTATGTGAAGATTTTTACTGAGGATGGAACCTTTGGACATGCATTATGGTACACCACCGCATTTACGGTTGTATCAGTAGTTCTGATCAATGTGATCGGTTTTGCAGTTGCATTGCTTCTGACCAAGAAGATCAAAGGAACCAATATATTCCGTACCGTATTTTTTATGCCAAACCTGATCGGTGGTATCATCCTTGGTTATGTATGGCAGCTTCTGTTAAACGGTCTGCTTCTTCAGATCAATAAAACACTTACATATTCATCTGTTTACGGATTCTGGGGCCTTGTGATCCTGATGTGCTGGCAGCAGATCGGATATATGATGATTATTTACATCGCAGGTATTCAGAATATTCCGGGTGAACTGATCGAGGCTGCACAGATCGATGGTGCGAACAAAGGACAGCTTCTGAAGCATGTGATCATTCCTATGGTCATGCCGTCCATCACCATCTGTACTTTCCTGACACTTACCAACTCCTTCAAGCTTTTTGACCAGAACCTTGCTCTTACAAATGGTGAGCCTTCCAATATGTCAGAAATGCTTGCACTGAATATTTTCAATACCTTCTATGGACGTACCGGATGGGAAGGTGTAGGACAGGCGAAGGCCGTGATCTTCTTTATACTGGTTGGAGCAATTGCCATGATCCAGAATCGTCTCACAAGAAGTAAGGAGGTACAGCAGTAATGAATAAAAAAGTAAAATTCAGCGGTCTGTGGACTGCGATCCTGAGTGTGGTATCTGTTGCTTATATTTTCCCGATTCTTCTGGTTTTGATCAATTCTTTTAAGAAAAAAGCATACATCAGCCGTTATCCTTTTGCAATCCCAACGGATAAAATGTTCGTAGGTCTGGAAAACTATGTAAATGGTCTTACAAAAACCGGATTTTTCCAGGCATTTGGATGGACATTATTTATCACAGTATTTTCGGTTGCGGTAATTCTGCTCTGTACCTCCATGTGTGCCTGGTACATCAACCGTGTTACCAACACGCTGACAAAAACCATGTACATGCTGTGTCTGTTTTCCATGGTCGTACCATTCCAGATGGTAATGTTTACTCTTTCCAAGATTGCAAACATCCTGAAGCTGAATACTCCGTGGGGACTGATCATCATTTATCTTGGATATGGAGCAGGACTTGCGGTATTTATGTTCAGCGGTTTTGTAAAATCCATTCCGATCGAGATCGAGGAAGCTGCCATGATCGATGGCTGTACCCCGATCCAGACATTTTTTAAAGTGGTTCTTCCGGTTATGAAACCGACCTGTGTAACTGTAGCGATTCTGGAAACCATGTGGATCTGGAATGATTATCTTCTTCCATATCTGGTACTTGATATCAAGAAATATAAAACCATTTCCATTGCCATCCAGTATCTGAAGGGCGGTTACGGAACCATTGATATGGGAGCGATGATGGGCGTTCTTGTCCTTTCCATCATTCCGATCATTGCCTTCTATCTTGCATGCCAGAAATATATCATTGAAGGTGTGGTTGCAGGAGCTGTTAAGGGCTGACAAATCAGTTGAATAATGTTAAAATGAAAGAAAAAGGCCTGATCTGCGTGCTTTTACGTGGATCAGGCCATATTTGGCGAGGTGAGGAATGTACAGAGTTTTGGTGGTAGATGATGAAAAACTGGAACGTGACGGAATCCGCTTTCTTCTGTCTATGGAGGAGGGAGAGTGGGAGATTTATGAGGCGGCTAATGGCAAGCTGGCATTAAATGAGCTGAGAAAGCATCCGGTGGATCTGATGCTGACAGATATCAAAATGCCGCATATGGATGGTCTGGAGCTTTCAAAAAAAGCAAGAGAGGAATATCCGGATCTGGAAATTATCATTTTCAGCGGTTATGGAGATTTTGCTTTTGCTCAGGAGGCGATCCGCTATGGTGTGACGGATTATGTACTGAAACCGGTGGATCCGGACCGCTTTCATGACACCATACAGAAGATCCAGAAGGAGATCGCATCCCGGAAAAATAAAGAGCAGCAGTCCATAAAAGAAAAGAGCTTTCTTCAGCAGTATTTTCTGTTGGGCTACATTTATTCCGGAGATCAGGAGCGTCTGAAGGAATTGTGGATTTTTCTGTCTGGGAGCAGTGGCACTGTGCAATTCTTATTGAATCGGATGAAGCTTTTTTTGATTCTGCCAGTGATGAGGTTCCCCTTGAGATCCGGGAAGAGCTTCGCCGTTCTTTCTTCTATTTGAATCTTAATGGCCGTCAGTCTTTGCTTCTTTTTAAGGATGTGTACTGTGATTATGTCCTTGTGGCAAAAAATGTCTATAATCTTCTGAAGCGTCTTCATCCTGTTCGCTTTCATCTGGCTGTAAGCCGGCGTTTTGACGGATATCAGGAACTGCCGGAAATCATGGAACAGCTGGAGCAGCAGATGGAAGAAAAATTTTATCATCCGGATATTCATGTCTATACCAGCGAGGAGGACGAGGAAAAAAATACCGGAGAAGAGGAGCAGGATTCCAGGCTCATGGAAAAAATCTCAGAAGATATTTCCAGAAAGGATGTGAAGCAGCTGTGGAGCCATTTCCGCAGCCTGGCATCCAAATATCAGTCCAATACCCAGTTTTCGGCCATGTATGTGAAATTTGTTTTTTCCAATGTGATAAGGGAGCTGTTTCAGGAGAATCGTTTTGCCGGAGAGCACAGGCTGGATCTGGAGGTGGATCATCTGTATGGCTGTTCTACCATTCAGGAGATCATTGAGGTTACAGAAAAAAATATCCGCCAGTACGAGGAGTTCCTAGACCGTTCCATGAGCGAATCCAGAGATGAGGTGGCAGCAGTCAAAAATTATATTTACAATCACTATGCGGAAGATCTGAATCTGGAAACACTGGCAGAAAAGGTATACCTTTCGTCCGGCTATCTCAGCTTTATTTTCAAGAAGGAGACGGGGATGAACCTGAATCGTTTTATCCGTGTGTTCCGCATGGAAAAGGCCAAGGAGCTTCTACGAACTACCAACATGAAAGTAGCCATGGTCAGCGAGCAGGTAGGATTTGCCAATTCTTCGTATTTCTGCCGGAGCTTCCGGGAATATTACGGAAGCAGCCCGGAGTCCTATCGGAAAGGAAACAATGAGGATGAAGAGTCTTCTGAAGAAGTATAATAATATGAAATACCGGTACAAGCTGACAAATCTTCTTGTGGTGGTATCCCTGGTGCCGATGACTGTGTTGGCACTGTATAGTCACAGTCGTATGAGTAGTCTTGTACGGAAAAATGAGATGGAGGATATGTACTCCATTTTGGAGCAGACCAGAGAAAACATTGACGGGCAGATCGAAATTTATGCCAGCCTTTTGAATTATCTTACCTATTCTCCTGAAATCCAGGAGGTGATCTTCAACAAAGATATGGATCGTTATACTGCATATGAACAGTATACGGAAGTTGTGGATCCGCTGTTGACGGTGCCGAAATCCTACCACGAAGCAATTCTGGGGATACATCTTTTTGCAGAAAGCATTCCCGTGCGCCATGAATATACCTTGGCTCCGCTTTCAGAGGTTGATGGGGAATGGTGGAGTGACAAATTAAATAATACCGTGACGGTTCAGTGGATCGTGGACCGGGATAATCGTCAGATCGCGGCAGTCAGGGAAATATATGATGGTAAGATCAGGGAGGCTGTGCTCTGTATTTTGTTGGATTACGGAAAAGTATTCCAGCCTCTGGCTAATATTATTGAACGGAATTCCGGAGGCTTTGTGGTGGATGATCAGCAAAATATCGTCTATCATGGAGAAAATCTGGCTGCCAGTGATATTTCAGCACAGAAAGAAACCGCAAAAAAGCTGGATCGTCTGAGGGAAGAATATACCTATGTCAGCAGCAGCGGACATGAAACAAGATGGACCTATTATTTTTACAAACCTCCGGCTGTGATCGAGAGCTCGGTTTCAAAAGTATTGATCAGTGAGATCCCACTGATCGGCTTCTGTGTTGTGATCATCATTGTGCTTGGAATGACGTTTTCTAAGCTGTTTACCAGAAAGATTGAGCAGCTTACCAGAAATATGGAACAGGTGAACCAGGGAAGCCGTGAAGTTACGGTTTACAGTGATTCTGGAGATGAGGTAGGACAGCTGGTGAGAAGCTTTCACCATATGATGGATGAAATTAATCGACTGATCGAAGAAGTGTATGAAAATAAGATCGCTCTGAAGGAATTTGAACTGAAAGCGTTGACTGCCCAGATCAATCCCCATTTTCTTTATAATTCTCTTTCTATTATAAACTGGATGGCGATTAAGAGCCGTCAGAAGGAGATCAGCCGTGTGACACTGGCATTATCTACATTTTACCGGACAGCGCTCAGTAAGGGAGCAGATATGGTGACTGTGGAAACCTGTATTCGGAATATCGAAGCTTATCTGGAAATCCAGCTGATCATGCATGACAATGATTTTAAGGTGGAGTGGAATATCGATCCGTCTGTTCAGCAGGAGTTGGTTCCGAAGCTTGCCCTGCAGCCCATCGTTGAGAATGCTCTGGAGCATGGCCTGGATGTGAAGGAGGAAGGGGAAAAGCTTCTGAAACTTTATTTCTTTGAAGAGAATGGAGATGTAGTGATCCGGGTTGAAGATAACGGAATAGGGATGGAGCAGGAGCAGGCAGAAAAGCTGCTCACATATCAGGCAAAAGGCTATGGTCTTAAAAATGTCAATGACCGTATGTGCATTTTATATGGAGAGAAATATGCCATCCGGATCCTGAGCAAGGTAGGCGAGGGGACAAGCGTTGATATGAGGATCCCGAAAGAGGTAAAAAAAGATGAGACTTAGTCTGGGAAAAACAGTGGTATTTCTGAGTACGATACTGAGCCTGGCACTTTTGACGGGGTGTTCTTTAGGAACTGCAGAAATGGAAAAAACAGATATAGATGTTCTGTCCGAAAAGAGCAGTAAGAGCTGGGAACAGGCAGAAACCACGCCTCTGGGGAAATATCCGGAGCTTGTAACTTATACTCTGGGACAGATGAAAGGGGCTAATAATTCTAATCTTCCGGACGGGCAGACTTATGAGGACAATGCATATACCCGGTATCTGAAAAAAACACTGAATATTCAGAATAAGAATGTTTTTATGGAGAGTGAGGAGCGGTATGACGAAGCCCTGAACATCCTGGTCAAAGATCGGAATCTTCCGGATATTTTTCTGGTGTCGGACAGGGAAACTCTGGAAGAACTGGTTGAAAATGATCTTATCGAGGATCTGACGGAAGTATATAAAAGCTGCGCTTCCGATAAAATAAAGGAAATGTATGAGAGCTATGGAGAGGAACTTTTGGCATCCGGGACTTTTGACGGAAAACTGTATGCACTTCCGGAGACTGCCATTGATGATGGGCCGCAGCTTTTATGGCTGAGACGTGACTGGATGGAGCAGCTGGGACTGAAAGAACCGAAGACTCTGGAAGAGGCTTTTTCAGTGATCCGTGCGTTTCAGGAAAACCGGATGGGTGCAGAGGATGGTGAAGATCCTGTGGGACTTGTCTGTGATCCGGGACTTGTGGGCACGGTCAGCACCAGCTATTCGGTGGACTCTGTGTTTGAAAAGTTCGGGGCATATCCGCAGCAGTGGATTGAAAATGCAGATGGAGAAATTGTCTATGGATCGCTGACGGAGGAGACAAAGGAGGCTCTGGGGTATCTCAGAGAGCTTTACAGGCAGGGAATACTGGATTCGGATTTTGCTTTACGTGCACAGAATAATATCCGTGATCTTGTGGTGAATGGAAAATGCGGAGCGTTTTTCGGGCTCTGGTGGACTCCGAATAATCCTCTTATGGATGAGTATCGGAAGAATAAAGAGGCAGACTGGGAACCGTATTATCTGACTGCGGATGTAAAGCGGACTGTGGAGGTATACTCTACGTTTCGAGATAATAAATATGTAGTTGTGCGTAAAGGGTATGAGCATCCGGAGATCGCAATGAAGATTTTGAGTGTGTTGTTTGACCATTCCAGATATGAGGCAGAGGATGCGGATGAGATGAACACTTATTTTGCCTTGAATGTGGATCCTACGGCGCGTCCGCTAATGATCAATGTAGATTACAATGAGGCTACCTATATAGTGACAAAGCATATCCGTGAGGTTCTTTATAGTCCGGGCGATGAGAAGACCAGGGAGGATCTCAGTGCCATTGAGGCGTCTTATTTTGATGCGTGTAAGGAGTATCTTAAGGCGGAGGTGCCTTCGGTAGAGGCCTGGGCGGCGTATAAGTCCAGGATTTCGGCGGTGGGGCTTCTGGTGGATGCGAATTACCGTGCTCCGGAGAAGAAGTATCTGGGGGATGGTGACGGGGAGATTCCTCAGACTTTGCGTTTGCTGGAGAAGAACGCATTTATCCAGATCATTATGGGGAGGATGCCTGTGAGCTCTTTTGACTCTTTTGTGGAAGATTGGTATCGTAAGGGTGGAGACAGTCTTACGGAGCGGGTCCGGGAAGGGCTTGTGGACTCGTGAGGCGGATGTATAGAGGGACGCTAGAGGAAGGTGGCATCGCTCCGGGAGTGGATGCAGTCGGGGATGTTTTTGAGGTTTTGAGAGGTGGATGTGGTTGAGGGACGCCAGAGGAAGGTGGCATCGCTCCGGGCAGGGACTCCGTCGGGG
>NZ_JAJCGR010000056.1:0-13218 GCF_020553125.1 Blautia sp. MSK20_18 | reverse complement strand
TGCAGTACCGTAAGGTGTTTGCCAATGCAGTAGTGGGAGAAGCAAGAATCCCCCTGCTTTAGCTGTGGGGAGTGTCAAAAAACATTGCTTTACAAGAAGAATAAAAAAGCATATAATTCTTTTATAATATATTTAATAAAAGAGGGTAAGAAAACGGAAAATAAAGATAAAAAAAATATAACAAGAAAAAGAATAATTAATTATGTGCTGAACAATCATGTTACATCCAAGGCGGGAATCGCAAAAGATTTAAATTTGAGTATGCCGACTGTGTTAGCAAATGTGAATGACTTGTTAGAAAAAATGGTGTTGGAAGAAACTGGGGAATATGCTTCGACCGGTGGAAGAAAGGCAAAAAGTATAGGGATTAATAAGTCATACTGTCATGCAATGGGAATTTTGATTACAGCGAATCATATAGAAATGGTATTAGTAAATCTTGGAGATGAGATTATAAAAAAAGATCGCATCCGTTTAAAATTTACGGCAGAATTATCCTATTGTACAGAAGTGGCACAAAAGGTCAAAACTTTTCTTGAAGGCGAATTAGCGAAGGATACGTTACTTGGGATTGGAGTGGCGATTCCGGGAATTATTGATCAGAAAGAACGGATCGTTTTAAAATCCCATGCTTTAGGTATAGAGAATTATAGTCTGCGCTTTTTAGAGCAGGCTTTGGAAATTCCAGTATATTTTGAAAACGATGCTAATGCTGCAATGCTTGCAGAAAAAAAGCAAAAGTATCCAAATGCGATATATCTGTCTTTGAACCACACCTTAGGAGGCGCATTCTGCATAGATGGAAAGCTGTTTCGAGGGCAGAACCAGAAAGCAGGTGAGTTTGGTCACATGATACTCGTTCCCGGTGGAAGAAAGTGTTATTGTGGTAAATCAGGATGTGCAGATGCATATTGTGCTGCAAGTGTACTGACACAAGATAACAGGCAGTCACTGGATGCATTTATGGAAAAAATTGAAAGTGGTGATGAAAAAAAATTGCAGACATGGAATGCGTATCTGGATCATCTTGCTGTTTTGATATCAAATCTGCGGATGGCATATGATATGGATATCATACTCGGAGGTGATGTGGGAGGTGTATTGTCAGATTATATGATACCACTGGGAGAAAAAGTGATGGCATATAATGGCTTTGAGCATGATGTTTCATACTTAAAAAATTGTTCGTATAAGAAAGAAGCGTCGGCTGTTGGAGCTGCGAAATACTTTTTTACAAAACATATGGCAGAATTGTAAATTTTTTGAACGCAGATAAGCAGTCCACCGCATCTGGTGCGCAGGGCATCAAGCGTTGGGTAAGGGGATGTTCACTCTGTTGGAGTTAAAAGCTCCCACTGACAGGTTGCAAAGCGAATGCGGATGTCCGAGTTATATGTGTGAAAAACAAGAAGTTGTGTAAAATTAGAAAAATATATTATAGTAAAAAACGGAAAGAAAACAGTAACTATGGTTTTCTTTCCGTTTTTTTGCGTGTTAATTGTAAAAAATATACAAAAAATATATTTTGAAATTATGAAATATATAAAAATATGAAAAAACATATTGACAAATTGTGTTTACAGGGCAATAATGTAATTACTTTGATAAAACATTTTATAAAACATAAAACAAAATAACATAAAAAAGGAGAAAACAGTTATGTTACAGCAGGTAATGACAAATCCAGGAGAAATTATTTTCAGAGAGGTTCCGGTTCCGGAGGTAAAGGAAAATCAGGTGTTGGTAAAGATTATGAATATTGGTGTTTGTGGATCAGATATTCATGTTTATCATGGAAAACATCCGTTTACAAAATATCCGGTAACACAGGGACATGAGGTTTCCGGTGAGATTACAGAACTTGGAAAAAATGTCACAGAGTTTCATGTGGGACAGAAGGTGACGATAGAGCCTCAGGTATATTGTGGACATTGCTATCCATGTCGTCATGGAAAGTATAATCTCTGTGAGGAATTAAAAGTAATGGGATTTCAGACGACAGGAACAGCATCTGAGTATTTTGCAGTGGATGCATCTAAAGTAACACCTATTCCGGAAGATATGTCCTATGAAGAAGGAGCTATGATCGAACCTCTTGCTGTGGCAGTTCATGGTGTAAAACAGATGGGCGATGTGGCTGGCATGAATATTGCAGTCCTTGGAGCAGGACCGATTGGAAATCTCGTGGCACAGGCGGCAAAAGGAATGGGGGCAGCGAAAGTGATGATCACAGATATCAGTGATCTTAGACTGGCAAAGGCAAAAGAATGTGGAATTGATGTGTGTGTGAATACTCAAAATAAAGACTTCGGTGAGGCAATGATCGAAGCATTTGGACCGGATAAGGCGGATGTGATCTACGACTGTGCCGGAAACAATATCACAATGGGACAGGCAATTAAATATGCAAGAAAAGGAAGCACGATCGTACTGGTGGCTGTTTTTGCAGGAATGGCAGAAGTAGATCTTGCAGTGGCAAATGACCACGAACTTGACATTAAGAGCACGATGATGTACCGCCATGATGATTACATAGATGGAATCAGACTGGTAAATGAGGGCAAAGTTCATTTGAAACCGCTCATCTCAAAGACATTTGCTTTTAAAGATTATCTGAAGGCGTACCAGTATATTGATGATAACCGCGAGACAACGATGAAAGTAATTATCAATGTCAGTGAAAAGTAAGGAGTTCGTATGGAAAATAAATATGGAATTGTCGGAGTTGCCCATGTCGGGCTTCCGACAAACGATTTGCAGAAAACAGTTGAGTTTTATAAGAGTCTTGGATTTGAAGTAATTATGCAGTCTTATAATGAAAAAGCAGGGGAAAAAGTGGCATTTTTACAGATAAAAAATTACTGTATAGAGACTTTTGAAAATGGGCAGGCGGCAATGTCAGACGGTGCATACCAACATGTTGCACTTGATGTGGAAGACATTGAAAGTATGTATCAGAAAATCTGCAATGAAAAATACATAATTATTACAGACGGAATCGAAGAACTGCCATTTTGGGAAAATGGTGTGAAGTTTTTTATGATCAAGGGACCAAATGAGGAAAGAATAGAGTTCTGTCAGAAACTCTGATAAAAATAGGAGGGACATATGGGAAGCGAAAACAAAAATGGAAAAGTACCTCTGATCAGTAAGATTGCATATGGTTTTGGTGATGTCGGATGTAATTTCAGCTGGATGTTCGTCAGTAATTTTCTGATGATATTTTATACAGACGTGTTCGGAATCAGTATGGCGGCTGTGTCAGCACTTATGCTTTTTTCAAGATTCTGGGATGCGATCAATGATCCAATCGTCGGGGGACTTACGGATAAAACAAAATCGAGATGGGGACGGTACCGTCCATGGCTGTTAGTAGCGGCACCAATTACAGCGATTCTTCTTGTTATGACATTCTGGGCAAGACCTGACTGGCCGCAGAATGGAAAGATCATTTATATGGTAATTACATATTGTCTGCTGGTTTTGGGGTATACCTGCGTGAATATTCCATATGGAACCTTGTGTGGTGCTATGACACAGGATATTGATGAACGTGCAAAAATAAATACATCCCGTTCGGTTGCAGCGATGATTGCAATTGGTGTGTTAAATATTATCACAGTTCCACTGCTCAGCAAATTCGGCAGTCACAGTGCAAAGACAGGATATCTGACGGTGGCGGTCATATATGGATGTATTTTTACAGCCTGTCATTTCTTCTGCTTTGCGAAGACGAAAGAGGCAGTGATTACTCCGGAAAAAGAAAAAATTTCTGTAAAGATACAGTTGAAAGCAGTTATGCAGAACAGACCATATCTTCTTGCATTGGCAGGACAGATATTATTTGGATTTACATTGTATGGTAGAAACGCAGATATTCTGTATTATTTTACATATGTGGAAGGGAATGCCTCCTACTACACAACTTATTCGATGTGCATTATTATTCCTTCTATCATCGGGGCAGCCTGTTTTCAACCATTATTCCGCAAGTTGAATAACAAAGGAAGAACAGCATCTCTCTTTGCTTTATTTACAGGAATTTCCATGTTGTCTATGTTTTTCTTCAATGCCAAAGAATCACCAGCTATTTTTTATGCATTATCTGGTCTCACACAGTTTTTCTTCTCTGGATTTAATACCGCAATCTATGCAATTATTCCAGACTGTGTGGAATATGGGGAGTGGAAAACCGGACTTAGAAATGACGGTTTTCAGTATGCATTTATTTCACTTGGAAATAAAATCGGAATGGCAGTTGGAACAGCACTTTTAGCAGGATTACTTGGAAAATATGGTTATATTGCAAATCAGACACAAAATGCAACTGTACTTTCAATTATGAAACATGCATTTACGACGATTCCGGGTGTACTGTGGATTGTGACTGCGGTTGTATTATTTTTCTACCGGTTAAATAAAAAACGTTATAACGAGATTGTAGAGGAACTGAAAAATGGAAGAAAAAGTTGATATCGTGGCATTGGGAGAGTTGCTTCCTATGATCCAAATTATCGCTCGTCTCTTTGGAAGAGCAAAGAGTATGCAGTGAAAAAAATGAGATCTGTCATAGAATTGGTAGATGTCATGAAGGTATCGGATGAAGAGAGTACTCTGTTGACAGAGGCGAAAAGTTATGAGCAGGCTGCAGATCAACTCCTTGCCATGGGACCAAAGCTGGTTGCCATTACATTGGGAGAACAGGGCGTTCTTATGGCAACAAAAAGCAGAAAAGAAATCATCAAAGCATTTCAGACACATGCGGTCGACACGACTGGGGCAGGTGCTTCATTCTGGGGAGGCGTATTATGCAGTATCCTTTCTATGAATAAGAATGTTGAAAAAATGGAATGGGAAGAGATCAAAAAGTGTGCTGTTTTGGGAAATGCAGTTGCTGGATTGTGTGTGCAAAAGAGAGGCGGAATCCCTGCGATTCCGACGAAAGAGGCAGCGCTTGAATTTATGCAGAAATAATGAATGTATATGAACAAACTCGGGGCTGTAAAAATCACGATTTATTAATCGTTAAAGCATCAGCCCCGTGTTTTTCTGTCGGAGTATTATTCCGCTTTTATCTCTCCATCATGCTGATGGACTCAATTCCGACACTTCCGCCGCGGACAACTTCGATATGCTTGAACTCTTCTTTGATAAGCTTGATGACCGCGTCATTTTTGGTTGCGGTCTGGACGAATTCCAGAAGGAGGCTGTCTTTTCCATAGTCGATGACACGTGCCTTGAAAGTCTCAGCAATCTGGAAAAGTTCTACTTTATCTTCCGGGGAGCAGCCCTTTACCTTGATGTAAAGGATCTCCTTCATTCGAACGAACACGTCTGTAAAATCAATAACCTTGATCACCTCGATCATACGGTTCAGCTGTTTTTTGATCTGCTCAAAGGTTTCATCATCGCTGACTGTGGCGATGGTCATTCTGGAAACTGTTGGGTCCTCCGTGGTTCCAACTGTAAGACTGTCCAGGTTATAGGACTTTCCGGAGAAAAGACCGGAAATCTTGGAAAGAACACCGACCTGGTTTTCAACGTAGAGAGAGATCCATCTTTTTTTCATTCCTTTATCCATCATTCATTCCTCCTAACAATCCATGATCAGATCAGCCAGGGTGCCGCCCGGCTTGACCATCGGGTAAACCATTTCCTCCGGATCAATGATAAATTCGATGATCGTAGGAGTTTTTGTATTCTTTTTAGCCTCTTCGAAAGCAGCCGCAATCTGATCCTTCTCAGTTACGCGGATACCCTTTGCCCCATAGCTCTCTGCGAGACGGATGAAATCCGGTGTGTATTCCGGATATTCCTGACCGCCTGTGCGGCGGGAGAGTGCACCGGCCTTCAGATTTGTCATGGCGTAACGTTTTCCGTAGAAAAGCTTCTGCCACTGGCGGACCATTCCGAGATATTCATTATTAAAGATACAGCAGATGATCGGAAGCTCCTCCAGAACTGCGGTAGCCAGCTCCTGAATGTTCATTTGCATGCCGCCGTCACCGGAAACGGAGATGACCGGTGTATCCGGATTACCGATCTTGGCACCGATAGCACCTGGAAGGCCGTAACCCATGGTTCCAAGTCCGCCGGACATGATCAGCTGACGGTTCTCGGTGATGTCTGCATACTGGCTCACCAGCATCTGATGCTGACCTACATCGGTAACAAGAATGGCCTTGTCAAACTGGCGGTTGATCTCGCCGATGATATCCAGCGGTCCCATAATACCACGGTCTTTCATGGTAAGAGGATGCTCTTCCTTCCATTCCTGGATCTGCTTCAGCCATTTGCCGGTATTACAGTCCTGGACATATTCATTCATTTTTGTTATTGCCTCTTTTGCATCGGCAACGATGGGGATGTCTACATGGATATTTCTGGAAATGGAAGCGGTGTCAATATCGATGTGGACGATCTGTGCATGTGGGGCAAATTCATGGAGCTTGCCTGTGATACGGTCGTTAAAACGGGTTCCGATGGAAAACAGAAGATCGCATTCATTTACTGCCATGTTTGCGGCATAAGCGCCGTGCATACCAAGATTTCCGATAAACAGAGGGTTCTTTGTGGAAATGGCGCCACGTCCCATGACAGTTGTGACAACCGGGATCTGAGTTTTCTCAACAACCTGGGTAAAAATCTCCTGCGCGCGGGAAATGATCACACCGCCGCCAGCAAGAAACAGAGGTTTTTTGGCCTTCTGCAGCATTTTGAGGGCACGCTTCAGCTGTCCGATATGCACGCTGGTGTTAGGCTTGTAGCCGCGGATATTGACAGTCTTCGGATACTCAGCACTTCCCAGCTCGGCCATTACATCCTTTGGAAGGTCGATGAGAACCGGACCTGGGCGTCCGGTGCGTGCGATATAGAAGGCTTCCTTGATGATACGTCCAAGATCCTCACGGTTGCGGACGGTAACACCGTATTTTGTGATGCTTCTGGTGATCCCGACAATATCAACCTCCTGGAACGCATCGTTTCCGATGAGGTGACGGGCAACCTGTCCGGTAAAGCATACAAGCGGAACACTGTCATAGTTGGCAGTTGCAAGACCTGTAACAAGGTTGGTAGCTCCGGGACCGCTGGTAACGAGACATACGCCAACCTTTCCGGTAGTTCTGGCATAGGCATCTGCTTCGTGTACAAGGGCCTGCTCGTGACGTGGCAGGATGATGTCAATGCCGCTCTGTTTATATAATTCATCGCTGATATCGATGGTGCAGGCACCAGGATAGCCGAACAGAACATCAACGCCTTCTTCTTTTAAGGCTTTTACAAGCAATTTGTTTCCGGAAATCTGTTTCATGAATTGGTTCCCTCCTTTGATGATGTGAAAAGTTAAGCAGATAAGGGCTGTCGCGAGAAATTTTTCCAATAAAAAAGTCCCGGCATATCGGATAAAATATGCTCAGGACGGATGATTCCGCGGTACCACCTGTTTTCAGAGGTAAAACTCTGCTCTCTGCCAGTACAAAATTATACTGCCTCCCTGTAACGTGGGAATGACGATGAAGCCTACTGCATGAAGATCCATGGTTCAGTTCACTGCTCGAGGGCTACTTCCACAGTTCAGTCACGAAGATTCTCACCGGCCATCTTCTCTCTGTGCATCCGGAGACTGTGTACTACTCCCTGTCATTGCATTTAGTAAATATGGATAAAAATTTTCTATCATTATAATATAAAATATCGGAACTGTCAATCAAAAATCCTGATGGCTCAACGGGTGAGCCGGGGATTACGATAACAGTTCCGATATGGATGATATTAAGTATTAAATATTTTTTCAGTACATCAGCTGTTTCTTGTTACGGAGCTGGAGCCTGCTTACTCAGGATTCGGTATTATCCAGTGTTTCAGGATCTTTTTCCGGAAGGTAGACATGCACTTTCTCGATACGGTTTTTATCCAGCTTTTCTACGATCAGACGGATTCCGTCCTCTGTGATCACTTCGTCACCGGCAACAGGCAGACGATCCAGATGTTCGATGATAAATCCACCCAGGGAATCATAATCCTCGGAATCCAGTTCCGTATCCAGATGATCATTTACGTCATCCAGATGCATGGAACCTTCGATGATATATTCCCGGTCGGAAATCTTCTGGACAAGCTCGTCCTCCTTCTCATCGTATTCGTCATGGATCTCACCCACGATCTCCTCCAGGATATCCTCCAGTGTAATCAGTCCGGCCATATCACCGTATTCATCCAGTACAATGGCAATGTTGAAGGTGGAGTCCTTCATTTCCACAAGAAGATCGGAAATGCTTTTTGTTTCGTAAGTGAAATGCGGCTTTCGGAGGAAATGATCGATAACAAATTCCTCATTTTTGTCGTAAAGAAGAAGATCCTTCATGTTGATGATTCCCACAATGTTGTTCTGGCTGTCCTTATAAACCGGCAGACGTGTGAACTTATCCTCGCGGAAAATATCGATCAGCTCATCATAGGTGGATTCTACATCCGCAAAGGTAACATGTACTCTTGGAACCATGATATCCTTGGCTGTGGCATCTCCAAGATCAAACACATTGTAGATCATTTCTTTTTCGTCGGATTCAATGACACCGTCCTCATGGCTGACGTCCACGATAGTACGAAGCTCCTCCTCGGTCATGGCCTTGCTGGCTGCATCCGGATCCACACGCATCAGGCGCATCACACCTCTTGAAAAGAGATTGATGATAAAGATCACCGGTGTCATGATGGTCATAAGAAATTTAAAGACCGGGATATAGCGGAGGGTGATCTTTTCAGAGTTAATGGTTGCGTAGTTCTTGGGGGTGATCTCACCGAAGATCAGGATCAGAACCGTCAGGATCACCGTCACGATGCTGACCATATAGCCGCCAAAGCTGTATGCAAGTGTGGTTGCAAGGGAAGAAGCTGAAATGTTCACAATGTTGTTTCCGATGAGAATCGCACTGAGAAGCTTGGGCGTCTGGTTCTCCAGGATATCGAGAGCCATGGCTGCACGCTTGTTTCCCTCGTCTGCAAGAGAGCGGAGACGGATCTTGTTTACCGACATCAGCGCGGTTTCGTTAGATGAGAAAAAGGCTGACAATGCCAGCAGAATAAGTAATATGATTATCTGGTAAGTGTCGCTGGGGTCCACTTTCAATATTCACTCCTTTAAAAATAAGATTATTTGGTTAAAAATATACAGATACTCCCACATTATATACGTTTTACTGGATTTTGGCAAGAGCCGGACCGGTACAGCGCATATAGATATATGGAAAAAATACGAAAATAAGTCTGCTTCTTGACAAAAGAGTAAGTTCAGACTAACATATATGTATATTCATATATAAAGAAGAACTGTATAGGAATGGAAGGAGCGGTTTATGTTTCTGGAGATAAAAGGAATCAAAAAATCCTTCGGGGCAGGAGAGAGCCATGTAGATGTTCTGAAGGGGATCGATCTTGAGATTGAAAAGGGAGAATTTTGTGTGCTTCTGGGGCCGTCCGGTTCCGGGAAATCCACGCTGCTAAACATTATTGGCGGCATTGACGGAGCAGATGCAGGAAGCATTACCATTCAGGGAGAACAGCTGGAGGATATGAATGAAAAGAAGCTTTCCCTCTACCGCAGAAAACATCTGGGATATATTTTTCAGATGTATAATCTGATCCCCAATCTGACTGTGAGGGAGAATATTGAAGTTGGTGCTTATTTAAGTGACAGACCGCTGGATGTGGATGAACTGCTGGAGACACTGGGACTTTATGAACATCAGCGGAAGCTTCCGAACCAGCTTTCGGGAGGTCAGCAGCAGAGAACTGCTATTGGACGTGCCATTGTAAAAAATCCGGATATCCTGCTTTGTGATGAGCCTACCGGTGCTCTGGACTACAACACCTCCAAGGAAATCCTGAAGCTGATCGAAACAGTCAATCACAAATACGGAAATACTATAGTCATGGTTACTCATAACGATGCCATCAAGGATATGGCAGACCGTGTGGTAAAGCTTCGTGACGGGATGATTCGCAGAAACTATCAGAATGAGCAGAAGATTCCGGCTGCTGACCTGGAATGGTAAGGGGGCATTATGAAGAATCCTTTACGTAAACGTATCCCCAGGGAACTGAAGGGGGAATTTGGAAAATATCTGGTGGTTTTCCTGCTGATGGTACTGACTATCGGGTTTGTGTCCGGCTTTCTGGTAGCCGATGGAAGCATGCTGAAGGCTTATAATGAGAGCTTTGATAAATATAACATCGAAAACGGAAATTTCCGTACTGCGGAAAAGATTTACAGTTCTCAGTGGAAGGATATTGAAGCTGCCGGTGTTAAGCTCTATGAGAACTACTATATAGAAGAAGATCTGGATAACGGAAGCACCATGCGTTTTTTTAAAAACCGTGAGAAGGTGAATAAGGTCTGCCTGATGAAGGGAGAAATGCCGTCAGGGCAGGGCGAGATCGCCATTGACCGTATGTATGCGGATAACAACAGTCTTAAGGTAGGAGATACCCTGATCAGAGGTGAAAAATCCTGGAAGATCACAGGCCTGGTGGCACTTTCGGATTACAGTGCCCTGTTTCAGAATAATAATGATTCCATGTTTGATTCTGTAAAGTTTGGTGTGGCGATCGTAGCCCCGGAGGAATTTGAAAATCTGGATCAGGAAAAGCTCCGGTACAATTATGCATGGATATATGATCATCAGCCAAAGAACGAAAAAGAGGAGAAGAAAGTTTCCGAAAATCTCATGGAAGACATTGGCAAAGTGGTAGCTCTGGAAAGCTTTGTCCCACGTTATCTTAACCAGGCGATCATTTTCACCGGTGATGATATGGGCGGAGACAGGGCAATGGTCATCACGCTTCTTTATATTGTGATCGTGATCATGGCTTTTGTGTTTGGAATTACCATCAGCAATACGATCCGAAAGGAAGCCGGTGTTATCGGTACGTTACGTGCATCCGGTTATACCAGACGGGAGCTGATCCTTCATTATATGACGCTTCCGGTTCTGGTCACGCTGGCCGGTGCCCTGATCGGAAATATTCTTGGATATACCGTATTTAAGGGTGTATGTGCGGACATGTATTACGGGAGCTATAGCCTGCCGACTTATGTGACCGTATGGAATGCAGATGCCTTTCTTCTGACAACCGTAGTTCCGGTCATCATTATGATACTGATCGATCATGCGGTGCTCAGGTACCGCCTGCAGCTTTCGCCTCTGAAGCTTCTGCGAAGGGATTTTTCCGGTAAAAAACAGAAACGTGCAGTGTATTTAAGCCCGAAGATAGGAATTTTTTTCAGGTTTCGCCTCCGGGTGATCTTTCAGAATGTCAGCAGTTATCTGGTGCTGTTTGTGGGAGTTGTTTTCGCAAATCTGCTGCTGTTTTTCGGAATGCTTCTTCCGTCTGCGCTGGATCATTATCAGCTTGAGATCCAGGAAAATATGCTGGCGAAATATCAGTACATGCTTTCGGTTCCGGCAAGTGCCTATTCAGGAAATAAAGCGGATGCCATGAGTTCTCTTATGGAATATTATATGGATACCAGAACGGATAATAAGGATGCGGAAAAATTTTCTGCATATTCCCTGAATACCATGCCTGGTAAATATAAAAGTGAGGAGATCACTCTCTATGGTGTGGAGCCGGATAGCAAGTATATCCGTGCAGATCTTTCGGGAGAGGGTGTTTATATTTCCAGTGCTTATGCAGATAAATTCCGGATCAAGGAGGGCGATACCATAACTTTGAAGGAAAAATACGAGAAGGATGAGTATTCCTTTAAAGTAGATGGAATCTATGATTATGCGGCAAGCCTCTGTGTATTTATGGAAAGAGATAAACTGAATGAGGCGTTTGATCTTGAAGATGATTATTTTGGAGGATATTTCTCTGATACAGAGATCCGGGATATCCCTTCAAAATATATCGGCTCTGTCATTGATCTGGAAGCTCTTACAAAAATATCCAGGCAGCTGGATGTCTCCATGGGAGATATGATGGGAATGATGTATGGATTTTCCGTGATCATTTTCCTGGTGGTGATCTATCTGCTTTCCAAGGTCATCATCGAAAAAAATGCCCAGTCGATTTCCATGACCAAGATCCTGGGCTATACAAATGGTGAGATCAGCCGTTTGTATATACTTTCCACATCACTTGTGGTGGTGTTCTGCCTGCTATTAAGCCTTCCGGTTGAACGGCAGATCATGGAAGTGCTGTTCCGCGAGATGATGCTTTCCAGTATTTCGGGATGGATCACCATGTGGGTGGATCCCATGATCTATGTGAAAATGACAGCGATCGGAATCGCAGCCTATGCAGTGGTAGCAGTGCTGGAATTCCGGAGGATCCGTCATGTGCCCATGGATGAAGCACTGAAAAATGTGGAATAATATGTGACATCTGTATATATATCTGGAAAAATAATTCAGGATATCCGGAAATTTTACAGAATATGCAACAGGATCAGGAGTATGTGTGGTTTAACTGAATGCGGATGTTTTTATCCGCTTGAACAGTTATCTGTGAATAACCACATATACTCCTTAAATATTCATAAATTTTCCGGAATACTGGAAATATTACTACAAACTTGTTATAATAATCCCATACTTCCCGTTGGAGGGAATAATTCAAACAGGAAATCAGGTGAGGAACATGGCAGGCAGAAAGAAGGATCCGCTGTATAAAAGCTTCGGATATGCGTTTCAGGGGATTTTTACCTGCATCCGCAAGGAAAGAAATATGAAGATCCACTGTATGGTGGCAGCGCTTGTGGTGATCGCAGGACTGATCCTTGGGATTTCCGTGACAGAGTGGTGCATCTGCCTGGGGCTGTTCGGAATGGTGATGGCGCTTGAGCTGGTGAATACGGCAGTGGAAGCTGTTGTGGATCTGGTCACAGAGGAACGTCACCCACTGGCAAAGATTGCCAAGGACACAGCGGCCGGAGCAGTACTGATCGCAGCGATCATGGCAGCGATCGTCGGACTGATCATTTTTGTTCCCAAGGGACTTGTTTTTCTGGGAATATGACAGGAACAGAAAACTTTTGTTTCAGGATAGGGTCTGGTGTCGGACTGTGGTGTGATGGTCCGGCAGCTGCCGGTTTCAGGAAAGGAGGATGATATAAGTAACTAAATATATTGTAAAAAGATATTAAATGTGTTTAAATGTACTTATGGAGGTATATTATGGACACATCAAATATCACAAATTATAAACCAAAAG
>NZ_JAJCGR010000055.1:0-13299 GCF_020553125.1 Blautia sp. MSK20_18 | reverse complement strand
TAGCTGCGTAAAAAACAGTAGTGGTGGTATGGACCCACCCTGAATCTACGGGGCCCAGGCTCCGCACATCAGATGCTCGGTAATTTAATTGCCGAGTAGTTCACCATATTATTCTTGTAATCGAAAATATAAGCACCCGGCGAAGCCGGAAAACAAAAAAGGAGAGAGAAAAATGATTACAAGAAAAATTAAGATTGAAACTATTAGTAAAGTTAAAGATTTTGTAAACGAAATCAGCAAGGTTGATGTTAACGCTGATTTAAGCAATCCGGACAGACGGTATATCGTTGATGCAAAATCAATCCTCGGAATCTTAAGCCTGGATATCTCTCATGTTATGAATCTGACGATTTATGATGAGGAGAAAAATGCAGGAAAGTATGAAAAGATTTTTGAGGAATTTGGAGTAAGAGACAATAACTAGAATTCGAGACAGCATGGCGGCGGAAGGCCGCTTTTTTTGTTGGGAAAAATTTAAGCATATTACATTTGTTAAAAAAATAATCAATAGTCAAGAAAGAAAAAAAACATGGAAAGAACAACTAAAAAAACACTTGGAAAAATGATTGGAGAGATGCTTCAAGTTGATAATCTAAATGCTAATCAGATGCAGATTATTGATTTGCTGTGTCAAATCAACGAGTCAGACGAAATCGTGTCAAACACTGCATATTATGCAAATAATAACCGCGTTGATGAGTTTAAAGATTTTGTTGTGGAAAACGCCGATGAAATCTTGAGCAGATTTAATGCATGTAAAACGCTTAATAAAAACTGTGGAATCTCTAAACTTGTGCTTTTAAATACAAAAGAATTGGATGAAATAAAGGAATACTCACGAATTATTGTAAATTTCAAGTATGTTAATGGTATTCCAAAATTCTGCTATGTTCGTATGGCGTATAATTTCGAAAACAAAGAAGGCAATATCGTGAAAAGTGTATTCAACTGGAATGCTGAGAATGCTGATGCTCGCACATTCGGATTTGATGAAATTGAATCTCATGATAAAAAATCTGATTTTTTCATCAAGATTATGTTTGATTAAGTATTTGTTGTTTGCTTTATTCGTAAAGAGTCAAGACCGAAATGGTTTTGGCTCTTTTTTTTGCGGTGGCGGCACGGAGATAAACAAAAAAAAGCATAAAAAAATTGGAAAAAATAATCGTGGTTGGGGAAAAATCCGGCATTTTGTAGGTGTAAAAAAAATAAAAAAAGAGGGAAAGCATATGACATACAAAACTGAAGACCAAGTCCGTGATGAAGCTAAAGTCATTCTCGGTTTTGATGAGATAGAAAATGGAGTGCAGCAGGGAACCGGACAGATTACAACATTCAATCAGCTTGGATTTAAGGGGATTATAGACAAGCCTGATGGATGGTATCTTCCTGATGATGCAGGACGGCCAGCGATTATTTTGGAAACGAAATCGGAGGCGGAAGAACTAAAAGAAAAATATGAAAAAGAACTGTTTAAAAATATTGACATTGTGCTGAATAAGTACAGTAAAGTTATCGGAATTTTGTATAACGGAAAAGAAGTTAAGGTATATAAAAATAAAGAACTTCTGGAAGAGGTATCGGAAAAGTTAGAGCCAAAAACGTATTATCTGGCGTTGTTTACCGAAGAAAAGCTAGATAAAAACCACATCTACGAAGTTACACAGCGAATTAATAACAGTCTACATTTTAAGTTTGGTATGACAGATTTACAGGACAGGATGATTTTTACCGCTTGCGCGCTGGTGGCACAAAGGTATAATCCAAAGAATGGGCTGCAGAGATTAAAAGATATGGATTACAGTACGTTTCATAACTGGATTTACAGCGCTATTGCAAAGGCGATTGAGTCAGACAAAAGACAAAATGATAAGCTAAATATCTTACTTGAGGAGTATTCTGCTGTCAGAATGTCAATTACCGAAGACCAGGATGCAATCAATGATTTTATTAATAATGTATGCGAAATATCAGATTTGATAAACAGCCAGCAATGGAACGGTGAGGACGTTATGTCGATATTCTTTAACGAGTTCAACCGTTATCGTGGTAAAGCGGATGCCGGACAGGTTTTTACTCCTGACCATATAACTTCTTTCATGTATCGGTTAATTGATGTTCGTATGGACGATAAAGTACTTGATGCAACATGTGGTTCTGGTGCTTTCCTTGTAAAGTCAATGGCAAATATGATTCGTGAAGCCGGTGGGCCGATGACGGAAAAAGCGAAAGAAATTAAATCAAAGCAGCTTTTCGGTATTGAGATGTATAGAAAGATTTATGCTCTCGCCTGTGCAAATTTTCTGATACATAAAGATGGCAAGACCAATCTGCTTCACGGTGATGCCAAATCATTAGAAGCTGCCGAATGGATTAAAGAAAAGGGTATCACAAAAGTTCTGATGAACCCGCCTTATGAGCGTAAGAACAAATGTGCGGATATAGTTCTGAACGTTCTGAATAGTGTGCCGGTTGGCACTGAATGCGCTTTTATCATGCCAGATAAGAAGCTGGAAAAAGAAACAAAACTTAAAAATGCGCTTAAAAAACACACATTAAAAACAATTGTCAAGCTGCCGGAAAATTTGTTTTTCGGAATTGGAGTAACCACTTCAATCTTCGTTTTTGAGGCTGGTAAGCCGCAAAACGGCAGAAATATTATCGGATACTATATAGAAGACGATGGGCTTGAAACAGTTAAGAACAAAGGCCGCCAGGACATAAAAAACAGATGGGATGACATTGAAGATTATTGGATTCAGGCAATCCAGGATGGAAATGAACCAAAATATAACACAAGGCAGATAATCAATCCGGCAGAGCATTTATCTTATCAGATGCCGGAAAAGCCGTTTGAAATCTTTGAAGAAGATTTCGTAAAATGCGTAATGGATTATGAGATGTATAAACGCGGGGTTGATGTGAAGTCCTTTAATGAACAGTTGCTGCAGAGTGTGCTGTATAGTTCTGAAGTAGAAGAAAAGGACGGTGAAACGGTGATTCGGTTGAAAGGAGAAGGCGATGAAAAAGATTGATGTGAGTGGGTGGAAAGAATTCAAAATTTCAGAATTATTTATAACAGAAAAAAGTGGCTCATCAATTCAGGTTCCAACTGGAGCTATGATATCAAAAAGAGATTTTGAGGACGGAAATACACCGAGAGTTACTGTTTCAAATTTTAATAATGGAATTACTGGATACTACAAAGATATTAAAAATAAAAACTATAGAACGTATGAAAATTTCATTTCAGTAAGTTTTTTGGGGACAGTTTTTTATCAACCGGAAAAGACATCATTAGATATGAAGGTTCATTGTCTGATGCTGAAAAACAAGACCTTAAATACATATATAGCACAATTTCTTGTGACTGTTATTAAAAAAGTAATAAGCAATTTTGTATATGCAGACCAGCTTTCAAGCACTGTGCTACCAGAACTTTATATTAAATTGCCTGCAATAACAAAATATATTCCTGACTTTGATACATTAACGCGTGAAGTATCGGGGGGGGGGTATAAATATGAATAAGATTGATACCTCTTCTTGGAAGGAGTTTGAAATATCGGAGTTATTTGATATACACCCGACAAAAAATCTTGGATTAACAAATCATGAATTATTTTCAACTACTGGAAACACTCCTGTTGTAGTTAATTCATCATGCAATAATGGAATTGGCGGATATGTAGATTTGCCAGCAACTGAAGATGGGGGCATTATTACATTTTCAGATACGACTGATGCAAATTCTATCTTTTATCAAAAAGAAAATTTTATTGGATATTCACACGTTCAGGGAATGTATCCTAAATTTGATAACAATTCAGATGAAATTATGCAATATATTATGACGGTATTTAAGGCTAAAGCATTAACAAAAGGTTATAACTATTCAAATAAGTTCAGAAGAGATGATGCCCTAAAAATTAAGATTCTTCTGCCAGCTAAGACTATCAATGAGCCCGACTGGCAATTCATGGAAGGCTACATAAAAGAAATTCAAAAAAAAGTCCAAGACAGGACTTTTAAGCAAAAAGGGCATAGAAAGAAAATAGATATAACTACGGCAGAAAATAAGATGGAAAAAGAATGGAAAAAATACCGTATCGGAGATTTATTTAAAATCTCATTGTCAAAAGATGATATACAACCAAAACTTGTAAATGAAGGCTCTTTTCCGCTAGTATCGTCTGGTAAAGAAAATAACGGCATTTGTGCCTATATAGAAAAACAAGATGCAAAATTATGGAATGCTGGCCTTCTAACAGTTGATATGTTTGGAAAAGCCTTTTATCAAGAAAAGCCGTTCTATTGTGTTTCTCATGGTAGAGTCAACATTTTAATACCCAAAAAAGATATGTCTGAAATGTCTTTAAGATTTATCGGTGCCGTAATTGAAAAAACAACTATAGAGAAATATGGTTTTCAAGAAATGTGTACTGGAACCAAGTTGGCTGAAGAATTTGTATTTCTACCCTCTGGAGACAACGGGCAGCCTGATTGGGATGGAATTGAAAAATTTATGTGTAGTATCGCGGATAACAGCCGCGATACGTTATCGCGGATAACAGCCGCGATACGTTATCGCGGATAACGTTAAGCGAACTCCAGGATATATATAAAAAAGTTACCTTTGCTTCGGGTGGTAGAATATGGAAAAGGTTTCGCATTAAGGATATTTTCGTTCAAGAGAGAGGAAAAGAAAAGGCTCCTAAACAAAACGATGAAGGTGATTGCCCGTTAATTCAGGAAACAAATTCCAATAATGGATTAGATAGATACGTAAAACCAACAAAAATCTTCAAGAAAAATGCAATAACTATTTCTATCAATTATGCTCAAAATGTATTTTTCCAAGAATCTGATTTTTGTGCTTCTGTAAATATTGCAATAATAAGAAATTCGCATCTAAATCAATACAATGGGTTGTTTATATGCTCGATTTTACAAAAAAAACATGCAAATTATGATTATACGAACAAAATCAGCAAAGAAAAAATTAATGAAGAGGAAATTTTCCTTCCCGTTGACTCGTCTGGCAACCCCGATTGGGACTATATGGAAAACTACATAAAAGAATTAATAACAAAAACTCCAAAAAACATTGACCTGCTTTCAAAGGTCTTTTAACTGCAAAGCAGCCGGCTTCGCCGGCTGCTTTTTGCTGTACATTTTTGCTGCACTAAAAGAAAATAAAGAAAACAAAAAATAAAAAGAAACTCAAAAAAAATCTCAAAATTCAGCATATTAAAAGAAGAACAAAAAAAGGAGCCAAAAAAGGAGCCAAAAAAAGAGCCAAAAAGGAGCCAAAAAGGAGCCGAACCGGAATGGAAATGGGGAGGCTTGGAAGCAAAGAAAAAAGAGGTAAAAAAAATGAGTGATGTACAAAATAATTTGTTCGACGTCAAAGAGGCTTGCTGCGAAAGCTGCAAGTATAATATACCAGGAAAGACTTGGTGCTCAAAATATAAAAGGATAAAGCCTGTTAGCGTCATGATAGGAAGGATTAAATGCGAAAAATATTGCATGCTAAACAATGTGGTCATGGCTTCAATTGTTGGTTTTGCAGTAGGCGATGCGTTAGGAGTGCCTGTTGAGTTTGCTTCAAGAGAAGAATTAAGTAAAAACCCGGTTAAAGACATGATGGGTAAAGGGACGCATAATCAGAAAGCTGGAACATGGTCGGACGATACGTCATTGACGATTGCATTAATTAAAGCCTTGGGAGATAAAGAGTTTAACGTGGACAGTATAGCCCGCAGGATGATGGATTGGTTGTATAAAGGTAAGTATACAGCAAACGGGAAAGTGTTTGATGTTGGAAATACGACAAGAGAGGCTATATGGAGAATGCATAAAGGAGTATCTCCGATTGAAGCCGGAAGGAAAGATGAATACAGTAATGGAAACGGCTCTCTGATGCGTATACATCCACTTGCTTTTTACTTGCTTGATGTTGATAATTTTGAAGAAACGAAGAATATGATATATCAGGTATCATCCTTAACGCATGCAAATATTATTTCAAAAGTTGCCTGTCATTTTCTCGTGGAACTAATAATCCGCCTGCTAAAAACAAATAGCATTAGAACTGCATATGATGCCGTATGTCGTGAATTTGCTGAATATTACACAGAAGACAAGATACAATCTGCGTTTGCAAATATTTTCTCAGGAAAGATACTTTCTATGTCAGCATCAAGTGTTAAGTCATCTGGGTATGTAATAGATACATTAGAGGCCGTTTTGTGGTGTATTTTCCATACAACAACATATAAGGATGCTGTCTTAACAGCGGTGAATCTTGGCGATGATACAGATACTGTCGGCGCTATAACAGGCGGAATTGCTGGCATTATTTACGGCCTTAATGCTATTCCTGAAGAGTGGATTTCAAAATTGGTTAATAAGATGATTGTGCTTAATGCTGCAAGCGATTTGTATAAGAAATGCAATAAGGACAATATCATCGATAACCTTGATTTTTCTGTCTAAAATGAGTCAAAAAAAAATAATCAAGCCAGGAGGTAAAAGCACATGCGGCAATTAATAATTGTAAGAAAAGACTTAAACATGTTTGCCGGTAAACTGGCGGCACAGGTATCTCATGCGTCCATGGCGTTTCTGACAACGCCGCTCAGAGATGCGAAATGTAATAAAAATAAAATAAGTGAAAAATAAAAAAGATAAAGAGAAAAACAAGCAGAAAAACAAAACAACAGGCCGATTAATCGGCCTGTTCGTTTGTGCTTGATAAAATACAGAAAAAATAAAAAGTTAGTGGTCCTCTCCATATCCACGAAGAATGACTTTGCCGGTCTCGTCAACAACCTCAATCAGACATCCTGGCTGCCAGCCTTTGTATCTGAGTGGCTTGACTTTTCCGAATTCAGACATACAGTCAAAAATTTCGTATGACTCACCGTGGCAATCGTCCATATTGATATAATCGATAAGCCTCTGTGGTGTCATTAACGAAGAAAATAATTCGTCGTCAATCATATGCTGCACCAAAAACATAGAGCATTCGCTCATCGTTGCCGGTTTTTGCATCTTCATCACTTAAATCTGGTTCGTAGTCTTCAATTAGGAGTTCGTCATCAAGCATCTCTCCATAAAATTCTTCCTCATCTTTGTGCTTTGGACCTTCGCCATTATAATCATCAAACATCTCTCGCTCAATAGCATCAATGTCGCTTAAGCTTCCTGATATCCCTGCCATGTTATATATCCCCCTTCTTGCTGTTTACTGCAATTCATCATAATCAAAAATCATCGGTATTACTTTTTCTTGATACCATTTTTGTTCTGATTCAAAAAAATCAATAAGCGGTGCATAATCGTGCTTGTTCTGCGCGGCACTAAGGTACCGGTAATACTTGATTTTGTTTTCGTCTCTGATTACGACAGGGGTAATGTCTGCGTCAAGACACTGCTTTAACAGAATCATGCGTCCAACGCGGCCATTCCCATCCTGGAACGGGTGGATATTTTCAAAGATAGCATGGAATTTTGCAATATCTCGCAGCTCAATTTTCTTTTTGCCGGTATACTTGGCAAGTAGAGCTTCAACCATTGCCGGTACTTCCTGTGGAAGAGCAGTGGTAATATCCCCTACAAGGTTTGCACGCTTTTTCCAGTCTCCGACTGCGTATCCGTTTGCCATATCTTCGAAGACACCCTCTTTGAGGTTTTTATGCATGCCTTTGATAATATCGGCAGTAAGCGGTTCGCCTGCGTGTTTCATCATGTAGTTAAACATCTTAAAATGACCGTTCATTTCTTCCACGTCTTTTGCTCTGAAGATTGTGTCTTCGTCATCTGCGAAAAACGTGCCTGTATCAAATAATGATGCGGTCTGCCTTTCCGTCAATGTACTTCCTTCAATCTTATTGGAGTTGTAAGCCATGCTGCGCTGTGTAAAGCCATATGCTCCACTGCGGTCCTGGTTTTGAAACTCAATCGTGAGGCGCTGTTTCAGCCTTTCTGTAAATTTTTTGTCCTGCATTTTGCATTCCCCTTTCTTGTTTGCTATGTATATTCAATATGCAAAATGTAGCATCTGTTAACAAATTGCGGATGTATTCAGTATATCATACAACGAGGCAAAAGAAAAACAAAAAAAGGCGCCAAAAGCGCCTTTTCTGTTGCTCTGGATGTTTGGCTAGGATAGACAATCATTCTTCTTTCCATTGTGTCTCCTCTGCAATATCCGTAATCTTTTTCCCATTGTATGTAAAAACAGAAGCTCCCTGGATGGCTGATACATTTCGGAGCTTTTCAGCAAGCGGCGAAAGAGAAGTGGTCTCGCCATTGTACTCTACTTTATTCTTTTCTGCGTCCACGACCGTCGCCCTGACGGAATCGTCGTCGATAAACACAAGTTCTGCACCGACTGGTATGCCGCATTTTTGAAAGTTGATTGCCGGTCTTTGTTTTCGTCCGCTGCTGCCTGAACAATGAGACTGCTTTCTTGTGCTGTTTACTACGCCTTCGCCTTGCATCGGAGCCACGCGCTTCAATTTGTCAGCGCTGCCTGATATGATAGCGATAGCCTCAAGCAATCGGTAAGCTTTTTCTGCCGACATTGCGAAGAATTCCCGATTTTTGGCGAGACGTAATTTCGGGTTCAATGTATCGATTAATTCGTGCAGTTTTTTATCCTCCAGCTGACCTGATGTCTCGTATGTTGCATATATCTCGTATTCGAAAGGAAGTGCAGTAGTGCTTAACTGTTTTCGGCGAGCCTCCACATCGGAGGCATAGCCGATTTTGACCATGTCATGTAGACATGGGTTTGTCATCGACGGGCGTGGTTTTTCACCCGCGTCTGGTGCAAGCGAGCATAGCTCGCTGCATTATTATGTAAATATATCCTTCAGCCATCCAGGTCACTTCGCTTTCTGCTTTGGCAGAATTGCTTTTACCCTGCCAACAAGGCGGTAATCTGGATTTTCTTTTCGGATTTCTTTTTCTTCTTCTGTTTCATTTTCAATCTTGATTTTCACTTTAATTCCCCTGTAATGTGTTTCGGTTTTTGTCAAAATTTCATCTACGATTCCGTATGTAAGATTTCCATTTTCATAGTCTTCTTTTAAAAGAACAGCGACACGCTGTTTTGGGTGAATTTTTTTTCTAATCTGATAGTTCTGCATAAATTTTCCTCCTGAAATAAGTTGATTGTTTATTCTAGTATGCAGGATTTTTAAAAAAAGAAAAAAGGTTTGCGAGTGAATCACCGAAAATTTCCATTTGCTACCACAAAAGCAAAATGTTTTTCCGCAAATTTTCACAGAAATACAAAAAAGCAGCATATTTAAGATATGAAACGCAAGGAGGATTAAACGTCAATAACCCGCGCCCGAGATAAATCTCGGACGGGGCTTGTAAAAACATGCATATTTTTATTCTGTATTTTTTATTAGTCCTGTCCATATTTATTAGAGGCGTTGGCCGCAAGGCCTTATTGGTTAGCCTCAGTGTTAAACGAAGCCTTCCGGGCTAGTTTAATACTACGTTACCGGTAAAATAGGCACCGTGGGATGCTCCTCAAGTCTCACGCTCTGCGGTATGCTGTTAAACATCTCTTAGGGTAGGAGAAGTGCAGTATGCGCTAAACTATCGGATAACATTGGCGATGAGGACAACCGATTCTGACTAGGCGCCGGCTTACCGGAACCGAAAGGATAGAGAACCTGTATGGGCTGCTTTTAAATATCTTCGGATGTTTGGGAATAGTTGATACAGAAGGCGTAAGCCATCCCGGCTTGCCGGGAAAATATAAGAATAAAAGGAGGGCAGCTTATGCCAGTTGCAGTAATTAGTAAGACAGGCGAAAGATTAATGCCAACAAGTGAACACAGAGCACGTAAGCTGCTCAAATCAGGTAAAGCAATCAAGTATAGTTACCATCCGTTTACCATACAGCTTACCAAAAGGGAATCTGGAGATGTTCAGCCCATAGAGCTTTGTGTGGATACAGGATATACACATATTGGAATATCTGTAAAATCAGAGAAGCACGAATATCTGGCTGAACAGATTGATACATTAACAAACGAAAAAGCCAGGCATGATGCATGCAGGATGTACCGCAGACAGAGACGAAGCAGAAAGAGATACCGCCAGCCACGGTTTAATAACCGGAAACGTAATGACAGGTGGATTGCTCCATCTCTGGAGCATAAGAAAAGTATCCACATCCAGGCAATTTTACGTATCTGTAAAGTGATGCCAGTTACTGATATTACCTTAGAAATGGGCAACTTTGATACTCAGGTTTTGAAGGCCAGAGAAGAAGGTAAACCATTACCGCAAGGAGTAGATTATCAGCATGGCGAGAGATACGGTATTACAACACTCCGCGAAGCGGTGTTCGCGCGTGATGGATATACATGCCAGTGCTGCGGAAGGGCAATAAAAGACGGTGCGATTCTTCATGTACATCATATCGTATACAGAAGCCAGGGCGGAACAAACCGTATGTCAAATCTCATCACTGTATGTGATAAATGCCATACACCGGCAAATCACAAGCAAGGCGGTAAGTTGTATAACTGGAAACCAAAGATTGCATCATTTAAGGGTGCAACATACATGACTACTATTCGATGGAAACTATATAACGAAGTAAAAGCGTTGTTTCCAGATATTGATATTGATATTACATATGGCGCTGAAACGAAAGAACGGCGCAGGGCATTGGATATTGACAAATCACACGTTAATGATGCTTTTGTAATGGGGCAGTTTCATCCAAAGCACCGTTCAAAACCTATATGCTATAAGAAAAAGCGCAGGAACAACCGGTGTCTGGAGAAATTCTACGATGCAAAATATATCGACAGCCGTGACGGTAAAAAGCGAAGCGGCCAAGAGTTGTTTAATGGCAGAATCAGCAGGAATCATAAGAAAGACTCAGAGAATCTACATCAGTATCGGTTACAAAAAGTAACTCCTGGAAGAAGAGCAATCAGGAGGCAACATTACCCCATTCAGCCTCATGACATTATCGTTTATAACGGTAATAAAATTGAAGTTTCAGGATGCCAGCACAAAGGTACAAGAGTCGTTTTTTCTAAAACTAAAAAGTCAGTACAGGTATCAAAAATTAAACTATTTAAATACGCTGGCGGTTATTCCAAATCAGTATTTAATTAATAGAAAAGGAGGAAGCAGGAGGAATGTAAAACCGCGCATTCCTCCCCACCCGACTGCGAAACAAGGAATATTGTTTCTACGTCAGATGGGGTACCCTGCGCGAAAAAAAGATGGAAAACGATAAAAAAATCAGAAAAAGAATTTTTATGAAAGCACTTTCTACCGTAAAGGCGGTTAATGAAGTTGACTCTGTATTAGATGAAATCGGAATCAACTTGGACTTTGATGACACAGAAAAGCCAGTAGGACGGGCTATGGGCAACTTATTAACTACCCCAAAAGAAGTTGCTTGTGACGCATTGGGCTTAACACTGAAAACAGAAAAAGGATATTGCACAGGTGCATATAAGGGACAGCTGCTCCCAATTGAGGTAGAAGTTTATTATCCGGATTCTGATGATGAGAATACTGCGATTCCGTTTTCAATTACATTTGAAGGCATGTGGGATTTATTGGACCTGGCGGCCAAGGATACAGCATGTGCAGTTAAAGTATGGGATTGCTTTGTAAATAGGGATACAGAAGCAAAAAAATGGATTAAGAATGTATGCGATATTACAGGATGGGGAGAGGTAGACGAAAGATAAAAGGAGCAGCCGGCGTAAGCCGGCTGCGGGAAAGCATTTTTCACTACTGCATAAGGCCTTTCAGATATTCGACAGTGACACCCTTTTCTTTCATCAGCTCTGCAAGTTCTTTAATTGCTTTAGCCTGTTGTTCTTCGGCTTCTTTTGCTTGTGCAAGTTCAAGCTGTTTTCTTAACGCTCTTCTGGTTGCTTTCATCTCTTTGATAGATGCGGCTGCGGCCTGAATGTTTTCCTCAAGCTCAGCTAACTCTTTTTCAATTTCTTCTGTAGGACGAATTACTTTAACTTTTGGCATTACTAAAACCTCCTTTTTGCTAAAAAGTATATAACATTTTTGCTGTTTTGTATACATTTTAAGCGAAATTTTTGCAAACATTCCGGTAAGTAGAATATATGTTCTGAAAAATGCGATTGTTTGCTATCTGGCTGATTTTGTTTTTGCGTTTTTTTGACGAAAAAATCCGGCATATTGCAAATGAAGAAAAAAACATTCAAAACAAGAAAGGAAGTAAAATAATGAGTGATAAAAGAATCGTAAGCATTCAGTTAACAAAGACAAAATCGGTTGTAGCAGTAGAGATTGGAAAAGATGAATATGTTGATGCGGACGGTGTAACATACAAAAACATTGATACTGATTTCATTTCTGATGCAGATGATGTCTCTGAAGAAGAAAAACATGCTTTCGGATATATGGCATCATTGTATGATGGCATTGCAGAGCTGGAAGGGCAGAAGCGTGCAATTGATGCGAAAATCGCTGCTTCTAAAAAAGAAATCAAAAAAGCAGAATCTGTTATCAGAAACCTGCAGGGCAGAATGTCCATTGCTGATTTTGCGGAAGAGATTGGTGATACACTTCCAGAAGGGCTGTTCGATGAGATGGTAGACAAAGCATTCTGGTGTGATACGGCTCTTCCTGGCGAGAGTGTGGATGAAAATGTCATGTATATCTTAAATGTCATGGATGTAAGTCTCAGAAAAGCCAGTCTGGAATCACTTCCGTTCATGTATGAGTATGAAGAATACGGAGACTGGCGGATGTATGAGAATGCTGAAGAATATCTGAAATACCAGCGTATAGTTTCAGCATATGCAAAAACCCTGCCAATGAAGGCGGAGTATATCTCCAAGTTGTATTATGACAAGGAAGAGGGCCTGCAATGTATTTCAGCATATAAAATCAAACTGGAAAAGAAACTGACAAAAGAATATGCGAAAGAAATTGTCGCAAAGTTAACTAATGGATTTGTGTACGAGAACTGATTGCTGCCGGCTGTGGAATACAGCCGGATTTTTTGTTGTAAAAAAATAAAAGAGAGGAATTTTCCTCTCTTTGAATTTACAGCACTACATTTTTGGTCGTAGAACACCTGAATTTACAGCCCCGCATTTGTTTGGTAGTGGAACACCTGATTTTAAAGTTCCGCCATTTGTTTGGCTGCGGAACACCTGAGTTTAAAGCCCCACATTTGTTTGGTAGTGGAACACCTGATTTTAACACATTTTAGAGAAGAATTCTCCCGCCTCTAAGGCGGTGAGATGAATT
>NZ_JAJCGR010000054.1:0-14498 GCF_020553125.1 Blautia sp. MSK20_18 | reverse complement strand
TAGCTGCGTAAAAAACAGTAGTGGTGGTATGGACCCACCCTGAATCTACGGGGCCCAGGCTCCGCACATCAGATGCTCGGTAATTTAATTGCCGAGTAGTTCACTTCTTTTGCCATTTGTTTTTTGTATGTTTGGAGTATATATGATTCAGCATCGAAAGTCAATGTTCTTACAAAAGTTGTAAGATTCGGCGAATTATACAAAAATAGCAGTGAAAAATCATTCAATATTACCACTTGTACATATAATCTTATTTTTTTACTTTTCAATCATATTAAAAATGAATCTTAAAAGTATATAAAATATATAAAAAAAGAAAGGAATCTATACATATGAACACAACAGAAAAAACAATCCAAGACCTTATCGTAACCCGCAATGCCTGCGGCAGCAGGATTGTATTGGACGGAAAATCATGTATCGCTCCGATAGACGATAAAGCATTTTTCGATAAATGCCTGATGTACAGCGATAGCAAGAATCTGCATGCAAAAAATACTGTTGCCTGGCGGCCGATGTCTGACGATTGGAAAGAACAATGCCGAAGCAATTCGTTCTGGTTTCAGGATACTGTCGCTGAGGCGAAAAAAATGTTCCCAGGAATGGATGAACGTCTGTTTGAGTTAAAAGCTCGACTTCTTGATTTTGCCGGTGAGGCAGTCTGCCTGCCTCCGTATGAAGAAGACCTGGAAAATATTTTGGAATATGGCCAGTTCTGGCTTGGATATAATGCTGAGATGGTGAAAGGTGAGGCATGCCAATGCCACAAAAATTCGGCAAGAGTATGGCAGAAGAATAAGGATAAAACAGTAATCTGCACCGGATATGCATTATCTGCTGATGGCATGTGGAGACAGCATAGCTGGTTGATACACCGCAAGCCAAGGTCAAATAGAATCGTAGAGACGACAAGACCGAGGGTTTTGTATTACGGCTTTGCGATGCCGCCGGAGTTGTCAGAAAGATTTGCTGACGAAGTTTTGGATAGTATTATGTTCTAGAATACACAAAGACCTGCGAACTTTTCGCAGGTCTTGTTTTTTTTGGTGCTATATTCTTTTTTAGCCCGGAAGTTCTTCTTTAATTTGGTCAAGATAAGCGCTCATTATCGGAGCCACCTGTTTAAAAGATATACGATACAGACGCCAAGAAAAACTTTTTCAGCATATTAAATCAGAGCAGAAAAAATACTCTGAGCTAATAAGAACATAGAAAAAAGGAGAGATTATTTAATGCTAAAAGAAAAGAAAAAAAATAAGGTTAAATCAGTTTGGAAGAATGGCGAGTTGAAAATTGTATTCGCAGAGCCGTCTATACAGGCACACGGAGGCGTTGTTTTTGCTGAAAGTGCAAGAGATATTTTATATTATTATTATACTGTTGAGGTATTCAAAAAGGTGAAAAGTAACTGGAAAAAGGAGTTTGATGTAAGCACATATGACTTTCCGGCACTTCTGGCAGCAGTAAAGATTATTGAATGCATTTTGGAGGATGATTTTACTGACGAGAGCTGGCAGGTCGATATGCGGGAAGGCGTGAATGGAAATATGAATATCACCTGGTATACAAAGACTTACGATACGTCGAGTTTTGCTAACGAGGATTATTATAAATTTGAACGTGTCGTACGGGTAATTGAAGGCGAGGATACGTCAGAACATTTCGTTTTCTCAGTCGGAAGTGGCCTTGATAATTGCAATTTTACGAAAGTACTGAAGTGTATAACTGCTACATATCTTAACCGTGCTGAGATTGAAGCTCTGCGTGATGTGATGAATGATTTTATTCAGAAAACGATTGATGACTTTAACAAAAAAGAGCGTAAAAGAATTGAATTGGAAAGAAAATCCTTAAAGATTGAAAACGGCAAGGTGTATGAATACAGAACCGTATATTTCGATGACCCTGACAATCTTGATTCAGTATATATCCCCGGGGATGTCATTGACTTCACAACGATTGAAAAGTACGACGATAAAGATATTTACATTGATTATCATAACTGTATCATCAAGTCAGTTGAAAAGAGTAACGCCGGTTCGGCGGGATATATTACAGTGACAGGAGGTTACAAAAATGGAGAGAATGGATTAAAAATCCGGCATCTTGAAGATAAGTCAATCAAAATTCCGCTTGAAATCATCACTCATGTTTTTAACGACATGTGTGATTCAGAAAAATTAAAATATACAAAAGAGCAGTGCCTTGAAGACTTCTGGCAGCTATTAACACCAGAAGAGAAAAAAGAATTTGTAAAAACACCTTTAAAAAAATTGGTCAAGAAGTGGAAGTATCCGGTCATTGATAGAACCTGGATGTGCAGAGATGAGCATGGGTTTGATGAGCCAGAGAAAGTTGCGAAATGGGTGGTAAAAAAGATGAAGAAGAGGTCTGAACGGGAAAAAGAAGAAAAGTTGGGTTAACGAAGGGCAGAAATCTCCGCCAGAAACACGCTTAGCTCAGACTAACGACTTCACTTATCAGCCTCTACGAGGCTTGGGTACACGCGAGCGCAGCTCGCGGTATCATATTCTGTACTTTAGCATATTCAGCATATTAAATGTGAAAAATAAAAATTTCACTTAAAGAAAGGAATGAAAGATATGACTAATATGAAGATGATGAGCAAAGAGGATTTTCTGAAAGTGCTGATGGGTTTGTTGGAAAATCAGGGGATTAAGACAAGCGTATTCATAATGAAGAAAGAGCATGGAAGTTATACCGGTATCCATAGGGTCTCCGATAATGATGGCGAAACTATCGCAGCAATTGTAAATGTCGATGATTTATATGATAAATTCATTCATGGAAAAGCAGGTGTGCCAGAAATGGTGGATATCGCAATGGAAGCTATGGATATATTGTCTATGTATCCATCTCAGTCGTCGCCTGATTCTTTAAAATGGTTATCGGATTGGAGTGTTGTTAAAAACCGGCTGTTTTTATCATTGTGCAATAAAAATGCAGTAGAATACCTAAACTCTGTAATTCACAAAGATATTCCCGGAACAGACCTCGCGTTAGTACCGAGGATATTTGCTTTTAATGATGGAGAATCATTTGCAACGTTACCATTAAGTCACAAGAACCTGAAATCTTATGGAGTTTCTGAAGAGGAACTGTGGAAGCATATTGCAGCATCAACGGTAAAACTTCAGCCTGCAAAAATCGATATCGCAGCAGCAAGACATGAACAGACAAACGAAATAGACGTAACTAATTCAATTATCAGTATTTCTTCTGGTTTTGGTTCATTTGGTGCAGCTGCTTGTTTCTATGATGGAGTGTTGGCGGGCATAGAAAATGTAATAAGAGAGAAGTTTTATATACTACCAATGTCATCACGAGGAGTATTAATCCTTCCAGAAAAACTTGTCAATGATGCAGGATATCTTAGTTTTGATGGCTGCTTAGACATTACAAGTTTTTGCCAGGATACAGCAGTGTATCGTATGCCAAAGTCGCACGAAGATTACCTGACAGATTCAGCATATTTGTATGATTCTGGCAAGCTTTCAGTCGTTAACACAAAATGATATACATATTAAAAGGACAGTAGCTATTACTGTCCTTTTTTGGTAAGATAACTTTATTTTTTAACTTCGTGCGAGGGTTCGAATCCCCACACGAAGCACTGCACTCAGCCTTATCGACGGGCGGGAAACCCGCCCTCGTCTGGTACACGCGAGCATAGCTCGCGGTATCACGGCTTCGCTTGTCAGCCTCTGTGAGGCTTGGTAACAAAGGTGTAAGCCTGAGTTATCAAAAAAACACAAAATTTCCATAAAAAAATCCTCAAAATTTTTCCACTCATTATTTTTTTAAGCATATTAAATTTGTAAGTGAAGAGACGAAAACACTACAAAAAGTTAAATTAAAACCTAAGGAGAAAAAAGATGAGTGTTTATTTCAATAAAAAAGATGAGTTAAAAGAAAAGGCTGTAAGTCATTATAAAATGATGGAGGCAAGTATGGGTGAAGAGATTGCCAAGTGTGTAAAAAACACAAGGGTTTATGGCGGTGATGGGATTGCGGTAACGTCTACTGCAAAAAAAGAGACAGATGACGTTGTTGCATTTGACAAGTATGATATGCAAATGAACGTTGTCGTGGACAACCTTGATACTGTCAGGTCTATGCTTGCTCATCGAGATGGAAAGACTGCTGTCCTTAACTTTGCAAGTTATAAAAACCCAGGCGGTAAGTTTATGGAAGGTTCCTCCGCACAGGAAGAATGTTTATGCCATACCTCTAACCTGTATAATGTTTTAAAAAGATTCCCAAAATACTACGAGTGGAATAAAAAACATAATAATAAGGCTTTGTATACAAACCGCGCCATGTATTCTGAAGACGTAACCTTCCTGGATGAAAGCGTCTGTGTTTATGGAGCGGACCCAATCCATGTGAAGGCTGATGTCATTACGTGTGCTGCCCCGAATTATTCTGCCGCAGGAAGGTACGCAGGAGTTGAACTGGATAAAAACAATGCGGAGTTATTCCGGAGAATTAAGTTTGTACTTGACATCGCGGAAGAGAACCATGTAGATACATTGATTCTCGGAGCCTTTGGCTGTGGAGTTTTTGGTCAGGATGCAGCAGTGGTCGCAAAATATTTCAAAAAATGTCTTAGTACATATGATTATCATTTTAAAAATGTATACTTCTCCGTATTGAACAGAGGAAAAAGTGAAAACTATGAAAAATTTAAGTTGATTTTTGGAGTAGCCAAAAAATAACACTTCGGTTGAGGTCGCACAGTGCGGCCTCGTTTTTTTTGGCGCAAAAATTTGGAGGCTGATTCAAAGTATGGTAAAATACAACCAAAGGAGGTATAGGTATGCGATATTACAGTACACAAAGGCCACTAGTTCCTGGTGGCTGCCCTAGAGCGGGAGTCCAAAAGGTCCACAACTATGACGAGAAAAAGTTTTGCGAGGAAATCGGCCGTGAGGCTTGGGGATATGTCGATTATAACAGAGAACTGACAAATGAGGAAGTGGAAGATTACGAACTTCTTCCGGCAGGAATTAAGAAATTCTGGGCCGTAACGACGACGTTTTGTGATGACGGTCATGTCGTTTCAGATATTACAGATGTTGTAGAAACGGTCAGAAAGCCAGAAGATAGTTTCCTAGAGACAAAAACGAAGGATATATATGTCGATTGGTTTGAAAATGAAGAAGAAGCAAAAGGGAAGATAAAAGAAGCGTTGAATGCGTAAAACGGAAAAAGCCGCTGAGAAATCAGCGGCTTTTTTGTCATAGGTCAAAAGTATCATCGATTGCTTTGTCAAATACTTCCTGCGTATTATTGGATTTACCAAGACGTTCCATAAGGTATGCTACAACAATAGTCTTTTCTTTTTTGCTGGCGATGGAAAGCAGTTCAGGAATGATTTTGTTTGATACTGTTCCAAGTTTAAGGAATTCTACGAATTCCTCCTGCGTTTTTTCTTCGATATATCGAATTGCCATATCCCTGCATTTCTTTTTCATGTAAGAAAAAGCATCAGGGTTTCTGGAAAGTCGATATTCCGCAAGTGCAGCAGCCTGTTTCTCGCAGGCATGTGCAGCTTTTAAGAATAGTCTTTTGCGATTGGGACCCATAATTATGCTTTCAAAATCACGATTTAACTTTTTTAATTCTCCCCGTTTTATCACACGTGGAAGCACCGCTGTATTCCCTTTATATGTAACTTTTACATAGTCATCAGAAAGCACACGTTCTTCATTGTAATACCCATCATCTTCCAAAACAATTGAAAAAATGAAGTTCTTTGGGATGCTATCGCTGATAATAACATGCTCAGCAGAGCAAAAAGCCTGATTCCCTATAGAAATTGAACCAGATGGAATTGTAACTTCTTTCAGCGAAGTGCTGCCGAATGCTCCTGCGCCGATGACTTTTAAGTTTTTAGAGAACGTAATATTGCGGAGATTCATGCATGGTGAAAATGCAAGCTCCCCAATTTCTTCCAGGGAATCCGGAAAAGTGATTTCGGAAATATTATTACACGAACTAAAACATTCATCTCCGATTTTTCGTATATTTTTTCCGAATTTAACATCGTGAACATCACTACACATAAATGCGCCATATTCAAGCTCAATTATACTATCAGGCATTATAATGGCACTTAATCTTCCGTTTCGGAAAGCATTGACACCAATGCGCTCAACGCCCTCATGAATCCGAATACGCCCGGGCCTGATAGCTGGACATTCCTCAAGAGTCTTTCCATCCTCGGAATAAGCAACACCGGTGTCTCCATATTTCCTATTTTTACGAATTTTATGTTTTGGTGAAAAAAGATTGAATTCACCTGTTCTTGAAATAAATACAGGGTTGTCTTCTTCCTGGACAGCTGACATGTCCATAAGTTCTTTTAAGTTATCCATAATACTCATAATATCTCTTCCTTTCTTTGTCTATTATGTCGTTTCAGATTAAATATGCAGGATTAAGAAAAAAAAGAAAAAACACAAAAAGAAATAAAAATTCAGCATACTGTACATGAAGTAAGAAGTAAAAAGAACGGCTGAGTTTTTGTCAGCCTTAAAAAATGGAGGAAAAAGTATGAACAAATTAACATTAAGACAGTTTATAGATGTTGTTAAAGCCCTGATGGAGGCGAGTTTAACGAAAGAGTATGGAATCAGGCTGGAAATCATGGAAGAGCCTGACGAAATATCTGATGATGGAGTCAAGGTGACTCTCAAGGTAGAAAAAGAAAGCATAAAAGAATGTACAAAGAGTAGGAAAATGTGTGAAACATATTCTTGTGACTGTAACAGTAATGCGTATTTTTTCGATATGGATGAGAACTATCACGATTACGAAGAGCGCATGGACAAAGGGGAAGAACCTGAATCTGATATCCTAAGAGATATTACGGATAAAATGCTAAAAAGTATTTCAAAAGAGATGGAGGAAAATCCAGAACCAGCTAAAGAGGAGAATAACGAGCGAGAGGAAAGCATCTGTTCGGATGATATGGATTCAGATTCCTACTCTGAAGATGATGCTGAGACTGACGCCGAAGAAACAGCGTTTGTGTGCAAATGCATTATGAAAGCGGCCCTGGTATGCGCAGCTATTCCAATTGGAATCTTCATTGCAAAACGTTATTTCTCTGACAAAAAGTAAGGAAGAAAAGATTAAAAAAACAGCTGAATTTTTTTTCGGCTGTTTTTTTGTTCATGCAAAAATTCTGCATATTGATTTTGTATCAAAAAATAAGGCAGGAGGCAAATACTCCTGACCAACAAAGAAAAGGAGAAAAACATGAATAAAATGAATTTAAGAGAATTTGCAGAGGTACTGGTGGCAATGATGAATCAGCAGGGCACAGTGTGCTTTCTGAATAACGACAATCCGGCAAAGCAGCTGGCTGTTGCAATGTCAAAAGGTGACGCATGTGCTTACGCTCCGGTTGCTCCTCTTTGGGACTCTTACGAAAAGGGGGCTGACCTTAATCAGATGGCAGCAGCAGTATCTATGGCTATGAAAGAGGGCTTGGATAAAGGCTCTGAAATGGTTAAGATGAACGCGGACAGATGTGCACAGCAGCCAGCCCCATCATTTAAGAAGCATGAGGCAAAAGAGACTTCTGACCGTTTTGCAAATATGGGTAAAAACCATACGGCATATTCAGCAGAACAAAACCAGGGACAGTCAAAGGCAACAAGGAAAGAATTCTTCCCGAATACTGAAGAAGGAAGACAGAAGGCAATGAAAATGCTGCAGGATATTATGGGGACTTTGCCAGACACTATGGCTGCACCAAGTGGATGTTCAGACAACAGATTTGTCTCCGACAGTAATAGCCCATGCAGTAGTGATTGCTCTTGCGGAAACGGATGTAAACCAAATCGGACATATCGCCCAGAGCCTGCAAAACAGGGCAATGATGACTATGACCCGACAGATGACCTTCCGGAAAACCTGCGCTCACAGCTTGGAGAGATTCTGAAGAGAATCGGTCTGCAGCCGCAGAACACGCAGAGCAAGCGTTTTGATTCGACCGATAGAGACTTTGTGTTGCAGACAGCATACCCAATGCTGGCGGACGATGAAACCATTGCAGCACACCCGGAGGCTTTATCTAGAAAAGTTCTGGATATGAATATCGTGTATTGTTTTCATGATAACAATAATAGCGTTATGAATGATGGTACCCGTGTGTTAGGGAAAAATTGCCTTGAGAGATTCGACCTTAAGGAAGAAGATGTCTATAATGCCGCAATCAATAACATTGTTGACAGCATTGTTGTTGGGGAGGCAAAAGATATTATTCCAAATACATTTGTAAATTTTGTGATTTTATCAACAGAAAAGTACAAATATGGTGCTGCGGCTTTTCTTGGCGCTGACGTGCTCAAGAATGTAGCAGATAAAATGGGTGAGTCTGCTCTTATGGTAATGCCAGTTTCCGAGGAATTTGTAGCTGTTTTCCCGGCATCAGATACAACGTCAATTAACGGGACAGTTTTAAAAAATGTCATTAAAGCATTAAAGAATCTGGCTCCTGATGAGGTATTATCTAACAATGTATATCTCTATGATAGGGAGCATAACCTGTTGGCAATGGAATCATACCAGCTCTAAATTCAAATAATTCAAATAAGCATCAGCAGAGTAATCTGCTGGTGTTTTTTTTGATAAAAAAATGCGTTAAAAATGTTAAAAAAAATGTTTTTTCATCATATTAAATATAGAAAAACAGGAGGTAATCACTGGCAAAGGGCCAGTTGCATATAGAAGACAATGTTAAAAGAAAGAGCAAAAGAATCTATAAAGTTCAAGGCAAAAGCCGTCATATATGAGAACGAAACTGGCTTTAAGATTATTGCCGGTGTGGCTTTTAATGCGAAGACAGGGGAAAGAATATGCAAATGCAGTATGAAAGGTCAGATGTTTGATGTCACTGATGGAGATGAAGTATTTGCAACGGGAGACTGGGATGAACATCCTAAATATGGAATCGGCTTTAAAATGGATGCTTATGTTAAGATTATTCCACAGGACAAAAAAAGTATCTTGTGGTATTTAAAACAAGGTAATATTGATGGCATATCACAAAAAAGGGCGGAGGCTATTGTCAATAAATTCGGTGACAATACTTTTGATGTGCTCATATATCAGACCGAGCTATTACAGCAGATAAAAGGGATTGGAAAGAAAAGCATTGAAAAGATAAAGAAATGTGCAAAGGAAAAGCTCGAAGAACAGAATATGATTCAGACTATCATGATGTATATTCAAGGCTTCGGCATCAGTCCTGCATATGCAAATCGTATTTATAAGCGTTACGGTCTTGATAGCATTAAGGTGATTAACGAAAACCCATATAGACTGGCTGACGAAGTGAAAGGAATTGGCTTTTTAAAAGCAGACGAGATTGCGCTGAAGAATGGTATGCCAAAGGATAGTCCGTTCCGTGTTGAAAGTGCTGTTATGTATGTATTAAAGCAGATGAGCGAAGATGGCGACGTGTTTGGGTGTAGAGAAAAAGTGGAGAAGGACTGCCGCGATTTCTTGCAGCTGGATATTTCTTATGTAGAAAACGCAGTGAAAGGCCTGATTCAGAAAAAGAAAATTATATGCGAAGACGATGCACTCTATCTGATTCCTCTGTATAAAGCAGAAACATATGCTGCAAAAAAAATAGTAGAATTGCTTCAGAGCAAAACAAAAAGGGTGAATGTAACAAAAAAAGAAGTAAAAGCAATGGGAAAAGAACTGGATAGGGATTACGCACCGGAACAGGTACAGGCTATTATAGAATCATGTCGGTCAAATGTACTAATCTTGACAGGGGGACCTGGTACAGGAAAAACCACAACAGTTAACGGAATCATCCATATGCTGAAAAAGCATGGGATGGATGCGATTTTGTGTGCAGCACCGACAGGTAAGGCTTCAAAGAGAATGAAAGAAACAACCGGAGAGAAAGCTCAAACAATACATCGTACCCTGGAAGTAAAAAGTGAAGGGGCATACGGCTTCAAATTTGGAAAAAATGAAAAAGCACCATTGGAAGGCGATGCCATCATTATTGACGAAAGTTCAATGATTGATATGGAATTGATGGCATCAGTATTAAAGGCTATTCCAGAAGGAATGAAACTGATTTTGGTTGGTGATATCGACCAGTTGCCAAGTGTTGGCTGTGGAAACGTATTGCATGAAATGATTGATTCTAATGTTGTTCCAATCGTAAGGCTGAAGACCATATTCCGTCAGGCAGCAGAAAGCCAGATTATAAAAAACGCGCATCTGATTAATGAAGGTGTTGTTCCAAGTTTCAAAAATAACAGAAATGGAGATTATTTTTTCATGGACGTTGACGGAATGGAACAGGAACGAATCAGAGACTATATCGTAACGTATGTGTGTGACAATTTGCCGAGATATTATAACGTGGGTGCTGATGAGATACAGGTTCTGGCACCAATGAAGAAAGGGCCGACTGGTGTCTGGGAGCTTAACGACTATATCCAGAACAGGATTAACCCGCCAAGTGCAACAAAACAAATTATACCATGTAATGACCACCTGCTGAGGGTTGGAGACAAGGTAATGTACACATGTAATGATTACGATAAAAAGATATTCAATGGTGATGTAGGCAAGATTGTTTCAATCTGTCTGACGCAGAATGAAGCAGACGATGCTGATGAAGACAATGCCGATGAAAGCGCAAAAAGAGGATTTGTTGTTGATTTTGATGGAAACAGAGTCCATTTTGATTTAAGCAAAGCGCAGGATTTTATCCTTGCTTATGCAACAACGATACATAAGAGCCAGGGAAGCGAGTATGATATCGTTGTGATGCCGCTTACAACCGCAAATTATATCATGCTGCAGAGAAACCTGTTGTACACAGCCGTGACACGAGCAAAAAAAGTATTCGTGTTATTTGGACAGAAAAATGCAGTGGCCAGAGCAGTTAAAAACCTCACTGTTGTCAATAGAAATACAAGGCTGGGGTCTAGGATATCAGAGAATGCAGGATTCCTGCTTGAAAAACAAAATGCAAAAAAGCATGAGCGCAAAACTGCTTAAGGCGGCTGTTTTGCGTTTTTGTATCAACAAAAATTCTTCATTATGAAGATATAAGAAATATGTAAAAGAAGAATGGGAATAAAAGCAATTTTTTACACAAAAGAGAAGGGAGGCCGGTTTGTATGGCATCAGAGAACGACAGACACGAAGCATATAAAAATTACATTGCTGCAAATGAGAGCACTGTTTTAAAAGGATTGGAAAATTGGCTTCTGTTTGGAAGGCCGATAGCAGAGGCAAGCATTTTATATGAAATAAGAAAATGCTTGGACCCATGGCCAACACATTTTATATTAGAAAATTCGCAGAGCAGGAAGGTTCGAGACGGTGTTTTATTGGAAAACGGTTATATTTGCAAAAATCTTACAATAAAAGATTTCTTGAACGAATTTTCAGGAAAAGTTTTCTTATGCGAGGGCGAAAATGGATATGACGAATATTATACGACTTACGGGGAAGAGTTAGACATCTCCATTGGAAGTGTAATGGAAAAAATGGCTAAAAAAGGAATGGAAGCTATTTTGAAAGACAAATTCAAATCGTATGATGCAGCGAGCTTATGCTCGCTTGCACCAGACGCGAACGGGGCTTCCGACTCCCACGTACGCATCCAATTACCTTCAGACCGATGGGCAAACAAGTTTGACCGCGGTTTCCCGTCCGTCGATGAAAACCTGCAAGATGAAGGTGTATTCATGGAATGTCTGTTCAAGGTTGTTGATATATATTCAGTCTTATCGGTTATCCGGTTTTATCGAATGGAAGAAATAACATTAAATGATATAAGATGATATGCATAAGAAAGTTGTTTTAAGGCCTGCTTTAGCGGTAGGCCTTTTGTAATGCAAAAAAAATAAAAAAGCTCGCAAAAAAACAACAAAAATAAAAAAATCAAGCATATTAATTACGTCAAGAAATAAACAGTTCGAAGTGAAGGAACTGCGAAAAATATACGTAGTGCCCCAAAAACATATTGAGGGCCGACTGGCAATGTGAGATTGACCGCGGCCTTCCGCCTAATAACAAAAAAAATTAGAAAAGGAGATTACAAAATTATATGGGAAGAAAATTTAAAATTGAAAGAGACTATTACGATGAGAAGGACTATTTATATAGAAAAATGCATGTAGAGTTTGAACCTGGCCTTACGGTCCTGATTGGATGCAATGGGTGCGGAAAAACCACATTGATGCGACAGGTTCGGTTACAGGTGGAGAAGGAGCTTAAAAATCCGTGTGTTATTAATTACGACAACTATATTCATGGCGGAGCATCTTCAATAAGCGAATCCATACTTTGCGGAGATATGACATTTGTTGCAGATAGTGTGATGTCAAGCGAAGGAGAGAAGATTGCATTAAATATGCAGAAACTATCCATGAAAATTGGTTCTCTTATGAAAAAATATCCGGACGAAAAAGAGTTTTGGATTTTTCTTGATGGAGTGGATAGCGGATTCAGTGTTGATGCGATTGAGGACTTGAAACGTGGCCTGTTTGATACTATATTTGATTGTTATCCGGATAAAGATATCTACATCATCGCAAGTGCAAATGAATATGAGATGGCCAGAGGAGAGAAATGTTTCGATACAGTCAACTGCAGATATGTGAATATTAAGTCGTATGAACGTTATAGAAGTCTTGTGTTAAAATCAAGGGAGTACAAAGATGAAAGGATTAAAAAGGCGGTTAAAAGAGCGGAAAGCCAGAAAGAAAAGGCTGCCGAAAAAGACTCTGATAATGTGAAGGAAAGCAGCTTCCAGGCTCGAGAGTGGAAGAAGGAGAGATAGGAAGGAGCAGGGGATAAAGCCCCTGCTTATTTCGGATTGGTGGAAGAGCCGCCAGACATCAAACAAACAATAATTATTCGCAAATATTTTCAGCTTGGCCGAAAATTCGTCATATTAATTCCACAAAAAAAAGAGGAGGAATTGATATGGCAATTTATGTGACTGGAGATACTCACGGTGCTAAACAATATGGATTTTACAGTGTTGATGGATTTATGCACAGATTAAATATAGATTCTTTCCCGGAACAAAAAATGATGACGAAAGATGACTATGTAGTAATCTGTGGAGATTTTGGTGGCGTCTGGGATTTTAAAGGAGAGTCTCCGGAAGAAAAATATAACCTAGACTGGCTTGAATCGCGTAATTTTACAACATTATTTGTGCCAGGAAATCATGAAAATTACGACCGTCTGGTTGGTATAAATGACAAAAAAGCGCTAGACTCCTGGATTTTTAAAGGACTGAGCGATGTAAAGAAAAATAGAATACTGAATGGATACCCACAAAAAGAATGGCACGGCGGAATTGTAAGAGAGATTCGCCCATCTGTTCTTATGCTTGAACGGGGATATGTTTTCGATATTGATGGGTGCAAGTGCTTTGCCTTTGGAGGTGCAAGAAGCCATGACATCAGCGGTGGAATCCTTAAAGCAGAAGAATTTGAAAGCAAAAAACTGGCTAATAAAGAGGCTGAAAGATGGAATCTTGAAGGAAAAACGTTTCGTGTAAATCATATTTCATGGTGGGAACAGGAAATGCCAGAGCAGATGGAGATGGAACGCGGCTGGGCCATGCTTGAAGATGAAAAATATAAAGTAGATTTTATTTTTTCGCATGACTGTCCGGCTTCTGATAAATATTTCATCCTGCGTGTGAATGAGCCTGATGAGTTAAACAGGTATCTTGAACAGGTAAAACAGAAAGCAGAATACAAAAAATGGTTCTTTGGGCATTACCATGAAAATATGATGATACCTGGAGGAAAAGACCTGTTGCTGTATGAGCAGATTGTACAGATTAACTGATAGGCGGTGGTCGTATGGCAATCCGGAAAGAAAAAGAAGAGATTTGCGGAAGACTCTCTACGAGAGTTGTCTACATTACAGAAGACGGAAAGCGGTTCTCTCAGGAGAGCGAAGCTTTCCTGCATGACGAGTACCTTAAATGGCAGCAGACGGCCAGGAAAATGGGCGTCAGATGTGTTGATGGCGGGTATTACTGCAAAAGCGAGCAGGCATTGGCGACCGTCGTGATAATGATGTCGTATAAGACAGGCCGGTATGACGGAAATCAGAAGAGATTTGTCAAATTTGATAACTATCAGAATTATAGATTTTCCGGCCCGGACCGGTATTTCTTCGAGCACGATGCATGTAAACCGTACCCTTACGGATACAGCGTTAAGTCTCTGACTCAGAAGAAACAGGAATTCGCTGAATGGCTGAAAAAATACGAGGAGAAAGCGTAGTGGCTTTCTCTTTTTTTGGTTTTTTTTCTCGCTTTCTTTTTTTGCATATTGGATATGTAAATGTTGCCAAAAAATCGGCAAAGAAAGAGAGGAATTTGTAATGGAAATGTATTTTAACACATTTTAGAGAAGAATTCTCCCGCCTCTAAGGCGGTGAGATGAATT
>NZ_JAJCGR010000053.1:0-15080 GCF_020553125.1 Blautia sp. MSK20_18 | reverse complement strand
AGAGCGATAGACGGGGCTCGAACCCGCGGTCTCGACCTTGGCAAGGTCGCGCGTTACCAACTACGCCACTATCGCATAAGCGGGTGATGGGAATCGAACCCACGTATCCAGCTTGGAAGGCTGGTGTTCTACCATTGAACTACACCCGCGCATCGTCGCTTCGGTGATTACCGATCGCTTGACCGCTGCAACGATGATTAGTATATAGCATGCTGTTTTATTTGTCAACAGGTTTTTTTAAATTTTTTATTTTTTTTATTTATTGGATTTTTTATCAATACTCCCATACATTTGTGGCAGAAACCTGGGCCTTCGGTTTCTTGATCACAAGCTCCGGACTTTTTGCACTGACCTTGGTATTTGCAGGAATGGATTCTGTGATAAAGGTATTACCACCTATAATCGTATTCTCTCCTACAACCGTCTCACCACCGAGCACTGTGGAATTAGAATAGATCGTTACATTATCACGAATCGTCGGATGACGTTTTACATTGGCAAGCTGCTGTCCCTTTCTTGTGGAAAGCGCTCCCAGTGTTACTCCCTGATACAGTTTTACATTATTTCCGATCTCTGTAGTCTCACCTACAACCACACCGGTACCATGATCGATAAAGAAATACTCTCCGATGGTCGCTCCCGGGTTGATATCGATTCCTGTACGGCCATGAGCATATTCTGACATCACGCGCGGGATAAATGGGATCTCTTCTTTATAAAGAACATGTGCCAGACGATACACGTAGATAGCAAATAATCCCGGATATGAAAAAATGATCTCTTCCTTGCTCTTGGCTGCGGGGTCACCATCAAAACCAGCCTGTACATCTGTCAGAAGCAGTCTCTGGATTTCAGGAAGCTGCTCAAAAAATCCACCGGCAGTTCTGTCTGCATGAGCTGCTGCTTCTTCCGGTTCCTCTCCGTGATAAAGAAGTGCGATCTCGATCTGATTCTTCAATCTGTCATAAAGATCATTCAGTCTGTGTCCCACATAATACTCCGGAAATACGGTAGCACTGGTATCCGTACTGAAATATCCCGGAAATACAATAGATTTCAGATCTCTTACTATATCAATGATCACCGAACGGTTCGGCAGACGTCTGCCGCTCTTCGGCATAAAAAGTTCTTCTGAAGCATAATTCTCAGTAAGACCCTTCACCGCCCTGAGAATCGCTGATTTCTTATCGCTCATAATTCCCTCCATTTCTGCACATCCACTTCTGTCTGCACACTTTATCTCATTATCATATTATAGTCTGGAAGATTCGTCAATAATACAAAAAAGAAAAGTTTTAAAAAAGATTGAACTTTCTCCGGATACCTTATATAATAATAAAGGTTTGCATCCGGAGATGTACCCAAGTGGCTGAAGGGTCCGCACTCGAAATGCGGTAGGTCGGGCAACCGGCGCGAGGGTTCAAATCCCTCCATCTCCGCTTTTCTGCCGATTTATGACAGGAAGAATTTTATTTATATTTTATTATACAAAAAGCACTCTCATCTCTTGACAATTGTATATTTTATATGTATAATTGCAACAGTGATGAAAACATAATTTAATATAGGGGATTGGTCAAATGGTATGATAGGGGTCTCCAAAACCTTTGGTGGGAGTTCGATTCTCTCATCCCCTGCTATTAGAATCGCTGAAAAATCTTAATTAAGGATTTTCAGCGTTTTTTATTGTATGGCAGAAAAAGTGATCGCCCGGCCTGTCATATCAACATCCGGGCGATCACTTTTCAATATTTTACTTCTCACTGCATTCATATCGTGAAAATCTCTGCACATATCCACATGCGCTTATCACTTCAGTTTCTTCAGATTATCCGGTCCAAATCCAAATGGCAACAGTTCCTTTAACGTAAAGATATCATATTTTTCTCTGCTGACTGCCAGTATGATCTGAAAGGTTTCCGGATCACAGAACTCCATCATAACCTGTCTGCATACTCCACAGGGTGCTGCATACTCTGTAGGAACACCATCCTTGCCGCCAACGATACAGATTGCCTGAAAGTCTCTCATGCCTTCACTGACCGCTTTGAAAAAAGCAGTTCTTTCCGCACAGTTTGTTGGAGTATAGGCAGCATTTTCTATGTTACACCCGGTATAATAGGTACCGTTTTTTACAAGAAGTACCGCCCCTACATGAAAATGTGAGTATGGCGCATAGGAATAGTCCATCTGTCTGATTGCCAGATCGATCATTTCTTTGATCTGTTTTTCTTCCATAGTTTTCCCACCTTTCCTGAATCAGGCATGTATACGTTATTCTTCTTTTTTCTGTGCCTGATCTGCACGGATCAGTTCACGGATCGCCTGTACTGCAACCTGGATTGCCTTATCGGTATCATGTACCACAGGATTATCCAAACCCAGCTTTTCTCTTTCCTGATTTGCAAGCACCAGGAAGCAGGAGCCCACACGTACTTTTAAATGGCTTGCCACTATAAAAAGAGCAGCGGATTCCATCTCCGACGCAAGACAGCCGAGACGTTTCCACGCTTCCCATTTATTCATCAGTTCATAGCTGACCGGCTTGGTTTCCGGCTCATGCTGGCCATAAAAGGAATCCTTACATTGTACCACACCTGTGTGGAATTCACATCCTTCTTTCTTTGCTCCTTCCACAAGTGCATTGATCACTTCCAGATTTGCCACTGCCGGGAATTCAATAGGTGCATACTCTTTGCTGGTGCCCTCCATACGGATCGCACCCGTTGCAACAACAATATCACCACTTTTTACCTCCGGCTGCATTCCACCGCAGGTTCCGATGCGTACAAATGTGTCAGCCCCGCACCGATAAAGCTCTTCCATTGCGATAGAAGCGGACGGTCCGCCGATTCCAGTAGATGTCACACTTACCTTCACTCCGTCCAGTGTTCCGGTGTATGTTACGTATTCCCGGTTATCTGCTACCAAAACCGGATCATCAAAATACTGTGCGATCTTTTTGCAGCGTTTCGGATCTCCCGGTAAAATAACGTAACGTCCCACTTCTCCTTTTGCTACCTGAATGTGATACTGTCTGTCCGCATCCTCTGAATAATTTTTCATGTTTGTTTCCCCCTTTCTCAGCTAACAGTTTCCCTATTCCTTATGAATAAAAAAAAGACTGCATTTTCATACAATCCAGTCCTTTATTCTTTTATTTTAACCTTGCTTCCCGTCGATCCCTGCAAAACTGTATTGTCTTACATTACAGTCAGATTTTCGTATTTGCTCAGTCAATGTCAAACCTCTTTTGTCTTTATCCCATTATAACATAGATTCATTTTCTTCAAAAGCTTAATATAAACATGTTCCACAAACCACGGTTCTGTTGATCTCATCAATGCTTCTTCCGGTGAAAACCAGGCTACACCGCTGTTTTCATCTGCTTTTATGGAAACAGCCTCTTCTGAATCTGCCTCAAGGAGATATGTTAGGTTAAAGTGCAGATGGCTGGATACATATTTTCCTTTTTTCATATGACCGTCTACAGTCAGGGATTCCAGGGAAAAAATCTCTTCTGACACCGGACGAACATTGGAAATCCCTGCCTCTTCTTTTACTTCTCTGACAGCAACGGACAGTAAATCCGTCTCACCATCTGCATGTCCTCCAAGCCAGGACCAGGAATTGTATATGTTGTGATATACCATAAGGACTTTCGTCCGTTCTCTGTTTACTACCCAGGCAGAAGCTGTCATATGGGCTACTGCATTTTCCCTGGAAAAAGCATTCTCATTATTTCTGATCCAGTCCAGGATCAGGATTTTATCTTTTTCTTCCTGCTCATTGTATGGCTTGTATTTTTCTATCTGATCGATCAGTTTCTGGCGTGTTATCATTATGCACTCTGTCTCTTTCTTAAATATCCATAAATGTATTTTTAGTCAAGCGGATAAAAGCATCCGCTTCGCTACTTGCTCATAACCGGATAACTGCTTCACAGTTTATCAGAAGGAGCTTGTAACTATCTTTTTTATTTAATACCCATCCTTTAACCGGACAATATTTTTTAATTTTTTTCCATTCAGATATCGTTCCATATTTTCCATGCAGATGTTCCAGATCATATCCTGGACTTCAGCGTTTCCACCGAAACTCGGGCCTGCAATGTGTGGAGTGATAAGGACGTTTTCCATATTCCAAAGAGGTGATGTCTCCGGCAATGGTTCTGTTTCAAATACATCCAGGACCACTCCTTTTAAGTGGCCTTCCTCAAGTACTCTGATCAGGTCTTCTGTTGGAATGAGGCTTCCTCTTCCTACATTAACCAGAATTGCATCTTTTTTCATGGAATACAGCCGTTCGTAATTCAGAAGGCCTTTTGTTTCCGGTGTTCCCGGGAGACAGCCAATCACAATGTCCGCTTTCTGAAGCTGCTGATCCAGCACTGTCAGATCATATACCTCATCAAACTCTTTCATCTGCTGCAAATACTCCGGGACTGCAGTTCTTTTTATTCCAGTCACATGCGTTTCAAACGCTTTCATTCTATGGGCAATATTTCTTCCTATATCCCCTGTTCCCAGGATGAGAATGTTTTTTCCATATATGGTTTCTGATGATCTATTCTGTACCCAGAGGTGTTTCTGTTTGTTCTTCCAGTAGTTCGGAAGTTCACGGTACAGCGCAATGATATTCCCGATCACATATTCTGATATGATCTTTCCAAAAGCGCCAGAAGCATTGGTTAATGTAACTCCTGTCGGGAATGCTTTCATTTTTGTATATTTGTCCGCACCGGCCCAGGTCAGCTGGATCCAGCGAAGATTTTCTGCTTTCAGGATTTCTTCTTCCTCTGGCTCTCCGATCACTACTTCTGCTGCTGCGATCGCATCCTCAGTTTCTTTGCCCTGAAATGTAAATTCGCACTGATCTCCGAATTTTGTTGCAAACTGATTTTGAATTTCTGCATTGCATTGTGGTTTTAGTAAAACTTGTATTTTTTTCATGTTTTTCTCCGCAAATCATCTTTATCAGCTATATCCTACCATAATTAACAGCCATCTGCTATTATTTTCTGTTATTTCTGCCGCTGATACCTGGTCACTGCCAGGATCATGCAGACAAAAACTACCGCAAACATAGCTTCCAGTCCAATACCTTTCCACACCGATACAGCTGCCTCACCTGTTAGGTGGCTGTAACTTCCAAGAGTCTCATTTACGTTTTCATACCAGTACACAGGAAGAAACTGAGACACCTTCAGGACGTTTCTGTCCATAATGTTCATGGGAACAAACACACCACACAGAAAGCACATTCCAAGAGACAGGATATTTGCGATCCCGCTTAACATGTTGCTGTTTTTTACAAAAAGACCGATCAGATAGGAAAGTGAAAGTGCCACTGCCATCATTACCAGAGTGTTCAGTACATAGTATCCGAAATTTTCTGAACCGAGAAATGTTTTTCCATACATAAGGATAGCTCCAGCCATACCGATTCCCCATAAGCCCCCACCCATCACAAACATGGCCAGAAGCCCTTCCAGACTCTGTCGTCTTGCAGAGATCGCAGATGCCTGCATTCTCTTTGGTATATCGTCTTTTTTGAAAGCCATCAGAACATATCCCATCACATAGCAAAGTAATGCAAGAAACAGATATGGAATATATCGGAAATAATAGAGCCATCCGGACGTACCACTGTTTTCATCTGTATCCAGCATGGTGACTTCTCCTCTTTTTTTATCCAGGATCGCTGTTGCCGCTTCCTTCTGGGAAAAACCGGCTTTCAGATATGTCCGCATTGTATTCAGGCAGCTCTCCAGCTGCTGATCCACATAATATGCCGAATAAGATCCGGGCACCTTGGTCACAGAAATACTTTCACCGTTTACCATACAGTTCTCATAAAAATCCTCAGGAATCACCACGATGTATTCTACATTTCTGTAAAAAAGCTCTTCCTGAAGCTTCTCCCTGTTATCCTCCAACATGGTCACGTGATGCGTACCTTCAAGCCATTTTACCAGTCCTTCTGCAAGTGGTCCGTTGTCTTTATCCACCACTCCGATCTTTATTTTTTCGCTTTCATAGCTGGTATAAGTTTCCTTACCGGCCGCTGCCTGAAGTGCCATTGTCACTCCGAAAAAAATGCCCAGATACAGGAGGATCAGACCTGTATTTTTTTTCATGATCCTCATATAGCCTTTAAATACTGTCATAACGTTCCCTCCTGACCATGAAAAAGGATGCCATCACCAGCACCACGCACATTACCGCCAGTGTGATCAGATTTCTATAGTATCTGGTCATATCATCATATACATTGATACAGTAAAACGCATCTGAGATCAGTGATGCAGGATTGATCCGGTTCACAAACGGAACACTTTTTTCCACGATATCCTTCATATTTCCGTTCATCAGTCCGGCAAGAAAGCTGCTTACCATAGAGATTCCAAGCATGAGCCCGATTCTGACGCCTTCCTGCATTTTTCCGAAGCTGCCTATAAACATTCCCATAGATACACCGATGAGACTTCCGAAAAAAGATACCACCAGCATTTTTCCCATCTGTCCCTGAAAATCCAGATTGAGAATATACCGGAGATACAGGATCAGAATGATCACGTCCACATAGCCCAGAGCAAAAGATGTCAGCTGGTCTGTAAGGATCAGCTTCAGCTTGTGGGTCGGCGTTACACACCTTCTGGCTGCCAGAGGTGTGATATTGGCCTGAATCCCGATCGCAGAGCCAAATCCGATAAAGCATCCATACAGGCAGGCCATGGCGATCAGTGCGTAAAAGAACTGCACATTTCCGTCAATGGTCCGGCCGCCAAGAGAGACTTCCCTTACCAGGCTGTCGGAACTTAACAAGGATTTCATGGTTTCCATATCCATCTGCGGATTTTTTTTCATGATATTGGTGATGGTCGTTCTGGTGTTTTCACAGCTGTCGAGAACTGTCTGAAGGATACTTTCTTCTATTCCGGTTCCTGCTACTGTAAGGGAAGGCTCTTTTCCCACATAATAAATCCCTTCTACTTTTTTATCCTGCAGTGCTTCCAGCGCTTCCTTTTCCGACATTTCTTCTGCTTTTAAAAGATCTGGGCTGCTTTTTTCCACTTCATCCAGATAGGTCATTAAAAACGTATCCGCAGAAGCTTCCTTCACCACTGCCACCGGAACCGTCTGAAAATCTGCTTCATTGATATTTCCGAATGCAAAATAGAAAAAAGTTCCAAGCACAAGCGGAAAGACCAGCGGCCAGAATACAATGTTAAAATTCCGGATCTTGGAAAGAAAACTGTATTTCAGTAAATGCAACATCTCCCATCCCTCCTAATCTCTCAGCTGTTTTCCGGTGATCTCCAGAAAGACATCATTTAATGTAGGCAGTTCGGAAAAGACTCTTCCAAAAGAAATATCCTGGCTTTGCAGATAATTAAGAAGCCGGATCAGGTTATGCTTCGCATCGGTACAGCGCACGACCAGCACCTGTTTTTCATACTGCACATCAAACACATGCTCCAGTGTGCGGATATCCCGGAGATTTTTTTCTTCCAGGGCAATGGCTTCTACGGTGATGGTCTCTCCTGTTTTGATCATCTGCTTCAATTCTTCCTTTGTTCCCTGAGCGATGACTCTTCCGTGATCCATGATGGCGATCCTGGTACAGATCTGCTCCACTTCTTCCATGTAATGGGATGTGTAGATAATGGTGGAGCCCTGGTGGTTCAGCGTCTGGATCCCTTCCAGGATCTTGTTTCTGCTCTGTGGGTCTACAGCTACCGTCGGCTCATCCATAATGATCAGTCTTGGCTTGTGGGCGATCCCGCAGGCAATGTTCAATCTTCGTAAAAGGCCCCCGGAAAGCTTCTTCGGGTACATTTTGCGGAAATCTTCAAGACCTGTAAATTCAATGGCATCCTCCACCAGCTCTTTTCTCTGTTTCCTGTCCCGTATGTAAAGGCCGCAGAAATAATCGATATTTTCCTGCACTGTCAGCTCATCAAAAACGGCTACATTCTGAAGCACGATCCCAATCTGTTCCTTGAGCTTATAGCTGTCCGGCTTCATCTCTTCTCCGAATATCTTTATTTCACCTCTGTCATATTTCAGAAGTGACAAGAGGCAGCTGATGGCCGTTGTTTTTCCCGAGCCGTTGGGACCAAGTAATCCGAAGATCTCACCCTCCCGGATATCCAGTTCCAGATGATTCAGTGCGGTAAGATCACCGTATCGTTTTACCAGATTTTCTATGTGGACCATACTCTGTGGCATATGTTTTCCTCCTTTTTTACAGTCCGTTAAGCAGGACTTTTATGTCTTTTTCGCAGAAATTCGTATTTCTTCTATGATGCCATTATATCCTTTTCTTCTGTCTGCTCCAAGTGTTGAATGTCACCACCTGCGAATGACAAATGTCATGTCTTTTTCAGAAGGATAGATTTTTCTTTGCAGGGAAGGAACCGGTATATTATAATAAAGGCACATTGATTTCAGAAATTTGTGCAGCAAAAGGGGTTCTCCCGGAACAGGATACGATAATTTTAACCGGTTATCTGCCTGACTTTCGGAAAACACTGTAATTCTGAGAAAGGGGGTTATTTTTATGCGTTATTTTACAGATTCCATACTATTGCTTTTATACAGTACTTTAACATTTTTTTATGTGCCTGCAGATCAGGCTCTTGTGTTTGCCCTCCTTTTTGCGGTGATCCTTTGCTGCATTACTTATCTGTGCAGGGTATGTAAAACAGAATCCTGTTCACACAATTCTTTGCCAGTATTGAAAAACGCCGGAAATATCATTCCGGTTCTTGCAGGAAGCTATGTGATCTTTGGATTATGTTCCCTGTGGTTTTCGGATCTTCTTCTGTTTTTCCCGCTGCTGCTGTATCAGACCTTATCTGCCGGGCTTTTTCCTCTGGCAGTGGCTGAGCTTCCACTTTGGGGATTTCTGGTTTTTCAGATCAATAGATTTCCGGCAGTTCTTTGTCTGCTTGGGATTTTTGGTTTCGTTCTCTCATTTTTTCTCTGGCTCTATGCCAGAAAATATCAGGCTCTTTACCAGGATTTTCATCAGATCCGGGATGACAGTGAGGAACATACGCTTCTTCTTTCTGAAAAAAACAAGGCACTTCTGGAAAAACAGGATTACGAGATTTATGCTGCTACATTGCGCGAGCGAAACAGAATTGCCAGAGAGATCCATGATAATGTGGGACATGTACTATCCCGTTCTATCCTTATGACTGCTGCCTGCAAAACCATCAACAAAAATGATTCTCTTGATCCTCTGCTTGGAAATCTGGAAGAATCCCTGAACGGTGCTATGAACAGCATCCGTTCCAGTGTACATGATCTTCATGACGATGCGATAGATCTGGAAGATGCCATAAAAGGACTTGTAAAGGATTTCACCTTCTGCCCGGTGAATCTTACTTATGATATGTCCAGGCAGATTCCAAGAGAGGTGAAATACAGTCTGATCAGTATTACAAAGGAAGGGCTTTCCAATGTGATGCGGCATAGTAATGCGGATTCTGTGGATATTCTTCTGCGGGAGCATCCTGCACTTTATCAATTGTGCATTGAGGATAATGGGACACCGGAAAATGAAATTCCGGATATTCAAACTGTATCTGACAGCAATAAGGCAAAAAATACTTCCGGTGGTATGGGACTGTCCAATATCCGTGACCGTGCAAAGGCGCTGGGCGGTACGGTCCAGATTACGCAGGAGAACGGTTTTCGGATCTTTGTGACGATCCCGAAATCTGTTTCTAATTGAATCAGACAGATATTTCTCACTTTGCCGGAAACCTTCCTGATTTGATCAAAGTACTTTCCCGGCATATTGGATCCGTCTGTTTTTTCTGATCTGTAAATTTACTTTTTATAACTCATAAACAGGAGATTTTGACATGAAAATTATAATCGTAGACGACGACTGCCTGGTTGCAGGAGCACTAAAAACCATTCTTGAAGCAAACCCAGATATCGAAGTGACTGCCACCGGCTCTGATGGTGAAGAAGCCTGCGCTCTGTACAGAGAGTATCTTCCGGATATTCTTCTAATGGATATCCGTATGAAAGGAATGGACGGACTGGAAGCTTCCAGAAAGATCCTGGGCGAATTTCCGGAGGCAAAAATTCTTCTTCTGACTACTTTTTCCGATGATGAATATATTGTAAAAGCCCTCCGCCTCGGCACAAAGGGTTATCTTCTGAAGCAGGATCATACCAGCATTCTTCCGGCCCTTCAGGCGGTTTACTCCGGTCAGACCGTATTCGGCACAGAGATCATATCCAAAATCCCTAAACTCCTGCAGTCTTCCGACGGATTTGATTATGCTTCCAGAAACATCAGCGAACGGGAGCTGGATATCATCCGGCTGATCGCCAACGGATACAGCAATAAGGAGATTGCCACAGAACTGTTTCTCAGTGAGGGAACGGTACGAAATTATCTCAGTTCCATTCTGGATAAACTGCAGCTGAGGGATCGGACTCAAGTTGCTGTTTTTTATTATCAGCATAAATAAAAATCTCCTGCATCCAAATTCCTGTAAATATTTATTAATTTAATAGAATCGGAGGATTCCTCACAATGAACCGCTATCTTACTATCTATATCCCGAAAACAGCTGTTCCGGCACCTGTCTCCCGCTTTCTTCGCACGCAGGCAGGTCTTACAAAAAAGCAGATCAGCCAGGCGAAGTTCCGTCCCGGTGGTATCCGAAAAAACGGACAGCAGTGCCGGGTAACGGAAACCGCTTATCCCGGGGATCAGATCATAGTATGCCTGGAAGCGGACGATGTGGATTCTGCCCAGCTGGAATCTTCATCCTTTACTGTCAATTTGTCCAATCACAATTTCCAGTTCTCCACAGACGCAATTTCATATTCTGATTCCGCAGCTTCAGAATTTGCAGGTTCTGATGTCAATTCTCACAATTATCATTCACTGGCTACAACGTCACAGTTTCTTCCTGAGTTGGCGATCATATACGAAGACCAGGATATCCTCGCCATAAATAAACCTGCCGGGATTGTCACTCACCCTTCCGGTTCTCACTACAGTGACAGTCTCGCCAACCAGGTGGCTTCCTATTTCCGTTCCAAAGGAGAGCCTACCAAAGTCCGGTCTATCGGACGATTGGATAAAGAAACCTCCGGTATCCTGCTCTTTGCCAGGAACCAGACTGCTGCCGCCAGATTACAGAACCAGCGTGAAGAAGGGATTTCAGAGAAAACCTATCTGGCTGCAGTTTCCGGTTTCATGCCTGTGGATGAAGATGGAGCTTTTCACAGGATCTCCGTTCCCCTTGCACCTGACCCGGATAACCGTCTGAAAATGGTCGTATCCACAGATGGCACGCTTCCCGGAAGCAAACATGCAGAAACCCTTTATTCTGTTCTGAAATCTACCGGCCCTGACGTAGCAGCTCCGGCTTCTCTTGTAATGCTCCGTCTGAAAACCGGCCGTACACATCAGATCCGTGTACACATGGCATCTCTCGGGCATCCTCTTCTGGGTGATTCTCTGTACTGTTTATCGGACATATCGAATCCGTTTTCCCGGGCTGCACTCCACGCATGGAAGCTTAAATTTCAACTTCCATTTTCAATTGACGAAGCTGCTTCCGACACCCGGGCTTCCATGCATCATGACAAAAATGCCAAAAAAGAAATCTCCCTGGAAGCACCCCTCCCGGAAGATTTCAAAAAATTCTATGAAACGATATTCTGAAGCCATACGCCTTTTTTTACAAGGATAAATCCAATGACACATTTCATCATATCCGCTGCCTGGACCATTGCGTAGATCACAAGTACAGGCAGACCTGTAAAACGGCTTAAGGTAAATGCGATCGTTACACTTACCACCCAGATAAACACACTGTCAAACAGAAATGTAACGATGGTCTTTCCACCGGAACGCAAAGTAAAATATGTTGCATGCAGGAATGCATTCTGCGGCATGAAAAATGCTGTGATCATAATAAAATATTTCGCCAGAGTACGTGCCTCAGCATTGGTATTGTAAAGCCTTGGAAACAGTGGTGCCATTACAAACATCACAGCTGCCACGCAGGTACAGCAGAACACAGAAAATGCGATCATCTTGTTGTCCGTATCTCTGGCTTCCTTCATCTTACCTGCCCCCAGAAGCTGTCCTACAACAATGGCTACCGAATCTCCAAGTGCGATAAATACGATATTAAATACATTGTTGATGGTATTGGAAATATTTAATCCCGCAACCACGTTCAGTCCACGGACTGAATAACACTGTGTCAGCATGGCCACTCCGGCTGCCCATAAAGTCTCATTCAGAAGCAGCGGGGTTCCCTTAATAAGTATCTTCTTTGTCAGGTTCGCCGGAACCTTTAATGTTGAATACAGACCCTGTGCAAAAATATTCTTTTCTGTATGCTTATGTGTCCAGCTCAGGACAATGCAGGCTTCCACATATCTGGAGAGCACTGTGGCAACAGCCGCACCTCTTACTCCCATTTCCGGGAATCCAAATTTACCATAGATCAGAAGATAATTAAATATCAGATTGATCAGCACAGCCACGATCCCGGCCTTCATGGGAAGTACGGTCTCACCACATTCACGTAAGGTACTTGCATAGACCTGCACCATCATAAATGGCGGAAGTCCCAGAAGCATGATCCATAAATACTGTTTCCCATAAATAAGAGTATCCCTGATCTCCTGTGCGGTTCCGTCACCTTTTAAATACATGCTGATCAGTGAACCCCCAGCTGTCAGAAACAGTATAATGGTGATCGCTGTCAGAATCACTGCCATCCACAGTTTATAACGAAGTGTCTGGCGGACACCCTCATGATCCTTCTGTCCGAAATACTGTGCTGTAAAAATTCCCGCTCCGGACACCCCGCCGAAAATACATAGATTATATACAAAGATCAGCTGATTGACGATCGCCGCTCCAGACATCTGTTCGGTACCGATACGACCGATCATAATATTGTCCAGAAGACTGACAAAATTTGTGATCCCGTTCTGTACCATGATCGGTACTGCAATAGACAGGACCATCAGATAAAACCTCTTATCTCCTACGAACTTTCGGAAAAAAGAAGATTTCTCTTTTACCTTCTCCATAAATTCTTCCCCCTTGTTTTTCGTTTTCCTTCATCCAAAATTCTTCACAAAAAGAAGACTGGCCACCCGAAACAGTCTTCCCTTTCGTAAGCGTTGTAGCTACTACCTTACTACAAACTTCTTTTATTTTCAATAGTCTTTATAACGATAAATCTCCGCTTTTTTTGTATCTTTTTACTCCACCATACGACTCTCGTCTGCAATATCCTGATCTTTGAACTTTTGTTCCAGCTGTGTCACAATTTCAGTGTCAAAGTTTTTCAAAGTGATCTAAGCCGGCTGAAAAAAGATCTGGACCGGCTGAATCTGGTGCTGAATTATATTTCTGAGAATTACAAACGGCCTATTTCTCTGGATGAGATCGCAGGTGTTGCTTATCTCCAGACTGGATATTTCTGCCGTTTTTTCAAGAAAAAGATGGGGGTTACATTTCTGGAATATCAGAATGAATACAGACTTTCTTTTATCTATAAAGATCTGATCAATACGAAAGACCCCGTGCATGTGATCCTGGAACGCCATGGATTCACCAATTATAAGCTGTTTCGACGGATGTTCCAGGAGCACTTCGGGTGCACACCTACGAAGGTGCGGGAGAATATGCGGAAATAACAGTACCTTCTCTTACACCATCCAGTCTTCCCGCAAATACGAAGGAAAGTACCGCAGCAATCACTGCCATGGATACGTCAAAACAGATCTTGGTTGTTCCGAAATTTGTTTTCTATGTGAGGATAACCATATAAAAAATGATCCTATATCCGCATAAAAAAACAGCGAAATGGATTTTAACTTCCATTTCGCTGTCTTGTGTTATTTCTTGTTTTCTATTATTTTTTTAGTATGTCGTTTTACGCAACCTGATTTTTGTTGTTGGTAACTGTGATCAAATGACTTTTGATCAGTACCGGACGTACTGCATTATAGATGATCGCTACCAGAATTACAGATACAACTGCATTGATAAAGGTTGCCGCCGCACTCATTTTTGCAAGTGCCTGTGCCAGTTCCTGTGGCTGTCCCAAAATGTACTGTTTGTAGAAATATCCTACGATAGGATCTGCAATTACGTTAAATGCAAGTCCTGCGATAGATGCGATCACACTCCATTTGAAAACATATTTTTTATCTGTACTCTCATTGATCTTTGCAACCTTGTGTGCCACAAGACCTACGATCAGACCGATACAGAATTTCAGTACAAAGGTTTTCGGTGCGCCTGTGATATAAACAGGGTCCATGATATCTGCAATTCCCATTCCGATAGCTCCGGCAAGTCCGCCATATACGCCACCCAGAAGCAGTGCTGCAAGTACGCAGAAAGCATTTCCAATATGAATGGATGTTGCGTCTCCGCCCGGCACCGGGATCTTGATCTGCAGAAATGTGAAGGATACATAACATAAAGCTGCTAATAACGCAGTTTCTGCAAGTTTAACTACTGTGTTGTTCTGTGTGTTCATAATAATTCCCCTCTCGTTTCGTTATTACCTTTGTTATTACTTTAATGTATGATTGTATTAATGTAGGAATGTAATAACTTGGATGTTATAGTACCGCTTGTTTGGGTATATTACAAGGGGCAATTTTTATGTTTTTTTAGGGGACAGTTTTTATGGGTAATAAAAAAGTGGCTGTTTAAGCCACTCTTTCATGATTGTATATTCAAAACTACATACATGTTCTGTTGATGATCGTTAATCTTTTTTGAATCAATTTTAACCTGCGTACCGATTCACCTTTTTTCACGGGCTCGCAGCTAAAGCTACATCGCCTGTTCTTTTGGCTACTCCAGCGGTGGTCATCTCACGACTCCGTCGTTCGATGTCATTTGCTTCGCAAATGTCCAGTCTGTACCATAAATGGTTCTCCACAAGCAAGCTTGTTCCGCCCCATTTCTGTTACATCCTGCCCGCTTCCTCGGCTGGTTGGTCAAGCCCTCACCCGATTAGTAACAGTCAGCTCCATGTGTTACCACACTTC